>JABGQJ010001121.1 GCA_018648945.1 Victivallales bacterium | reverse complement strand
GCGAGTGTGGCGGGGCGTCCCATCGGTCGAATCGGTCGGATCGGACCAGGGACTCAGGGGCACACCTGGCTCGGCAATCCGTCCTCGGTGCATGGCACCCATCCCCAACGTGGTTGTCGAGAAGGGCCTGGAGGAAATCACATGAGCCCCTATAGTCAACCGAGGACTCCGGGACCGCATCTGCCCATGGCAGTGACTTCAGCGGTCCTGCGGGAACCACACCCGCGTGCGGCGCACGTCTTCGCGATATCAATTACGGCTTGCATGGTCGTCTGAGCCCCTGTGGTGGATGACCGGGAGAACCGAGGCACATGACACCGAAGCATGGAACGGTCTTGCTGGGAGTGACGGCAATGCTAGGCACAGCCATCGCAGCGGCAGGCCCCCTGCCCCATACACACATCCGGCACGACGGGGCCACGGACCCGAAGACCGAAAGCTGGTCGCGCAACGAGAGCCGCAAAGGGACGATCGCCGAGGAGCGGATAGAGTCCGACCCCGTCGGAGGGCTCCCCGCGTGGAGCATCGATGACGACGGCACTCCCCAGGCCCCGGCCCGCCTGTCCTATGAATTCCCACTGCCTCCCCAGGACGCCTACCGCGCGACAACCCAGCGGTGGCGCTACAGCATGAGCTTGCGCGTCGTGGAGGCATCCCGGACCCCCAGCTTCTCCATCTGCGGCGAAGTCGCTACCGCAACGACACGCTACATGATCCGCTTCGGGGCCGACGGCAAAGGCAACACCGTCGTGACGCTCGGGCTCAAGGGACCGATCCTCACCGCCACAGTGCCGGGCACGGGATACCATCGCTTCGTCATGGACTTCGATCCGGAGGCCGGCGACGGTGGTAGGGTCAGCGTCTTCGCAGACGACGCCAAGACGCCACTCGTGGCTGATTACCCGGGGGAGCCGGGCAAGGGGGTCGGGCCGCGTCTGGTATGGGGGTCGAATGAGAGCGCCAGTGCCGGGCATGGGCACTACCATGCCGTGCGCTTTTCCATGGATGTTCCGCCCGCGAAGAAGCTGCCGCTGCCCCCGTCGCGAGTTGCGGTGGACAACGTCTGCGCCTGGCCCAATCTCACGGTCCTGCCCGATGGGACGATCGCCGCTGTCATCTACAGCCTGCCCAGCCACGGGGGAGGCGAAGGCGACGCCCAGTGCTGGGCAAGTGAGGATGAGGGGCAGACGTGGAAGCTGCGCGGGATCCCGGCGCCGCATGATTCCGGAACGTGCCGGATGAACGTGGCCGCAGGGCTGGCGCGCAACGGGGATCTCGTGGTCCTCTGCTCCGGCTGGGACAAGAGGGACATGAAGGCCCCCCGACACCGGAGGATCGCCAAGGCATTCGTGTCACGATCCTCCGATGGCGGCAAAACATGGCGCATCTCGCGGGAGTTCCCGGCCGAGAAGGAGATGAGCGAGTTCATTCCGTTCGGGGACATCATCCGGGGGCAGGACGGGGCGCTCTACGTGTCGGCCTATGCGCAGACGCCGGGCAGCAAGGGCTACACCTACCACAGCTATCTCCTGCGCAGCGACGACGATGGGCATACCTGGCGGCGGGTGGGCGTCATCGCCAAGGGCCACAACGAAACCGCGATCATCCAACTCGCCGACGGCACCTGGCTCGCGGCGGCCCGGGCCGGCCACATGGACCTCTATGTCTCACGAGACAACGGGGCGACCTGGCGCATCATCACGAGCACCTCGGCAAACCAGCACCCAGGGCACTTCCTCCTGCTCAAGGACGGGCGGGTGCTGCTGTCCCACGGCGAACGAAGGGCGGGGATCGAAGGCGTCGGCGTGCGGGTGAGTACCGATGCGGCAAAGACGTGGCCCCCCGTATCGCTGCCCATAGCCCGCGCGCTCAACTTCGACTGCGGCTATCCGAGCAGCGTCCAACTGCGCGACGGGCGCATCATGACCGCCTACTACGCGAAGGGCACGCCCACGCACCCGAAGACCTACCACATGGCCGTCGTCTTCTGGAATGTCGATGCCCTTCTCAAGGCTCTCGCCAAACCATGATGACAAAGCGGGGGCCTCTACTGGCACTGGTAGCCACAGCAGAGAGCTCGTGTCTCTCTCCGGGGAAACACATCAGAGGACTGCCCCAACCAGGCAGTGAGGGTTACACCTACGCATTGGACACTGCGGTCTGAAAAGTCCGATGCGTAGATAACATGAGCCCGTG
>JABGQJ010001120.1 GCA_018648945.1 Victivallales bacterium | reverse complement strand
TGCCTGCCATGGGGACGCCGCTCGGAAAGTACTGGTAGACCTTGCCGCCAACGAGTTTGGTGCCGGTCACGAGGCGGTCGCCCTGGAATCTCTCGTTGATGATGAGCGGCACGTCACTGGCGTTGGCGATGAACCACCTGGAGGTCTGGCCATTGCGGGCCTCTCGCACAGTGACTCCCTTGGGCAACGAGTCGGGGTCGATCTTGAGCGTGTACCCGTATCGTGATGGCGGCGGCGCTGGTCGGCCTCTCCCTTGCGTTGACACTGCCGATCCCAGGAAGACTGCCGAGACTGCTATCAGGCATACCACGCGGTTCATTGTCGATCTCCAGATCCGGTTCTGCCGCTGCCTTGGGAACGGGAGCGGGGACGAGACGCTACTTGTTGAAGGTCGTGTTCTGCTTCAGGTACTTCTGCAGGGCTTTGAGACGGGGGGTGTCGGTCTCGCCATCCGGCACGTTGCCGCCCTTCGCTGCGGCGGGGACAGTGACATTCCATCCATCCCATGACCCGGCGAAGTTGTGGCAGGTCCAACCGACCCCGTATTCTTCGAAGAGCGACACCTTGTCGCCCAACCACTTGTCCGCGCCTGGTGCCCACCGGGTCACGCCAAACTCACCGACGAACATCCTGACCTTGTGCTTCTTCATGAACGCGATGGCCGGGGCCATATACTGCGCCTGGGCGTCGCGGTCCCAGCGCTTCAGTTGGCTGCCGTTGAACATCTTCAGCATGCCGGGATAGACTTGGTTTCTCGGGCGCTTGCCGACTCCTTGGTGCGTGTAGTTGTGCGGTGCGTAGTCGTGCCAGCCGTAGAGAGTCTTGCCGGCGGGATCGACGAAGAGCTCTTGGACCCGTCCTTTCCCCTTGCCGCCGAAGTCTGGGAATCCCCACAGGCCAGCGGAGAAGATGAGGTAGGTATTGGGGTCCGCCGCCCGGATGGCCTTGATGAAGGGGGGGACGACCTTGGTCCGCCAGTTCTCGACAATCCAGGGCGTGTGCGGTTCGGAGATGAAGTTGTAGGCGAGGATGGTGGGCTCATTCCGGTACTTCGGCCCCAGGTACTCGTGCAGGGCAATGACGTTGGCGAGGTAGGCGCGTTCCTGCTGCGCGTTCTCCTCGGTGGTTTCGCCGGTGGCCACGTTGATCTTGTCGTTGCCGAGGGCGCCGCCGCCGGCGAGGATGATGAAGATCCCGTGCTTCTTGGCCAGGGCGACGATCTTGTCGAGACGGTCGAGCGCGCCCCGGTACGGTTCCATGGCGGGGGGAACGGCGGGGAGGTGTGACACGTCTTCGATGTCGAGCCGACTGTCATACGTGAAGTTGACCGTGAGCGCATTGACGCGCCAGGCGGCGAGGCGCTTGAAGATCCGCTCCTCGGTGAGATGCGGTCCGGGCTTGCCGACACAGAATCCACGCAGGCGATCAGGCCATACCTTCATCATTTCCTCCGCCGCGTACGCTGTTCCGCCGACAGTAAAGACCAGCAGGATTGCCGAAGCCAGGCACCATTTCCACGACCGATTGCGAGTTCTCATATTCATCCTACCCGACGCGCCTTCGTGCGGTCTCGTTGTAGCGGCGGACGGCTTCCGGGTCATTTTCCTCGCCGATGCGCACGGCGTGCCCGAGCCCGTCGCCCTTGCCGTCGCGGAACCCTTCCTTTGGTCCCCACGGGGCGGTGTTGACCATGATGTACTGGGTCTGGCCGAGGCGGTCCTGCTCCAGATAGGCGAACTGCCACATGCGTCCCACCAGGTCGCGCTTGGCCTCGTCGTGCTCGGGGTTGTCGATCTGGTTGACGATTTCGTCGGGGTCGCGGGCCATGTCGTAGAGCTCGTCCCGACCGAAGCCGTTGAAGACGTACTTGTGGGTTTTGGTCAGGACCTGGCGCTGGGTGAAGTGCTGCTCCGTGCCTTCGCACTGCATGCAGATTTCCTGGCGCCAACCCGGCGGCGTCTCGTCGCGGAGGAAGGGGACGAGGCTGCGACCCGTGTGATAGCGTTCCGGTTGCACGCCGCCGAGCTCGAGATAGGTCGGCGCGAAGTCGGCGAGAGACACGAACTCCTCGACGCGGCGGCCGGGATTCCGGACACCTTTGGGCCAGCGCGCGATCGCGGGTACCCGGTAGCCGCCGAGGAACGACGGGACCTGCTTGTGGAAGAGCCCGTGCTCCCCCACATAGTCGCCGTGGTCGGCGCA
>JABGQJ010000112.1 GCA_018648945.1 Victivallales bacterium | reverse complement strand
TCTCCTGCCGCTCCTTCGTCAAATATGCGGACTGGGAGCAGTTCGATCTGGTCGTTATCGACAGCAAACTACCTGCCAACAGCCACGATTGGCTGGCCAAGGCCGGCCCGGAACTGGTCCTGGCCTAGCCAGAGGAACCCAACATGAGCCATCCCATCTTCATCGGCATCGATCTGGGCACCACCAATCTGAAGGCGGCTGCATTCTCGGGGGATGGCGGGGCCGCTCTGGCCCAGGCCGCCCGCCGCCTGCCCCTGCGCAGCGAGGCCGATGGCACGCGCGAGCAGGATGTCCCGGCCCTGCGCTGCGCCCTCGACGATGTGATGCACGAACTCCGTACCGCGCTTGGCTCTGGCTGGGCCCAGGTCGCGGGCCTCGGCTTGGCCGCTCAGGGCGGCAGCGGCGCCATGGTGGATGGTGAGACCGGCGCAGCCCATACCCCCATGTACCTCTGGAACGACAGTCGCGCCGGCAGCCACCGAGCCCAGGTCGCCGATGCCAAGTCGGCCGAGTATTGGCGCGAATTGAGCCAACGGGAAGGCCCCGCCATGGGGCTGGCCCGGCTCGCCTGGCTGCGGGATCGCCAACCGGAGGCTTTCACACCTGCCACCCGTTACGTGGGGGCCGGTGAACTCGCCTTCTTCGCGCTGACCGGTGCCTGGCGGCAAGACGCCTGCAACGCCCTCCAACTCGGCTGCTACAATGTGCTTGAGGATCGTCTGGATGCGGTCCCTCTCCAGGTGGTCAATTGTGACATCAATACGGTCGCACCTCTCCGGCAAGGGCATCAGACCATCCCGCTCTGTCCCGCTGCGGCCGCGCGGCTGGGTCTGCCGGTTGGCCTGCCGGTGGCCGGTCCCTACATGGACCACGAGGCGGGCTTCCTGTCGGCCGAGGGGATCTGCGAACGCCCCCTGCAGGTCTCGCTGGGTACGGCCTGGGTCGGCAACTTCGTCGTCCCCGATCCCACCGTCGGCTACGCGCCTGTGCAGCTCGTGATCGGTTCGCCCAGCGGGCCCGGCAATCTAGTGGTGCAGCCGTTGCTGACTGGGAATGTCAGCTGGGACTGGGGGCTGCGGACCCTCATCGACGATGACCTGCCGACCGCTCTGGGGGCACTGGATGCCATCTTCTCGGAGCAGCTTCTTCCGCCCAAGGGGTTGAGCTGCCTGCCTTGGTTTACCCAGACGAGCCCGTTCTGTGCGGACGCGCCTGGCGGCGGGGCATTCCTCGGGCTGGGCTCCCATACGCCGCGGGCCGATCTCGTGCGGGCTCTGGCGCTCGGCATGTGCTGCGACCTCGAGCGCGTGTTCCGTCACGTGGCGACGAGTGGTCTGGCGGGTGGCATCGTCCTCGGCGGCGGGGCCAGCAAGGGCGTGTTCTTCCGGCGCATTCTCGCCGCGCTCTTCGCGACGGTTCCGGTCTGGTCGCTCAAGGACGAGGATTTGGCGGGTGCGCGCGGTACGCTTCACGCCCTCTGTCCGGCCATCTCCCATGCCGAACCGGTGCGCGTCCCGGTCGAGTCCGCCGCCGTGATCCGGGCCGTGCGCGAACGGGCCGACGACTACGCCAGCATGTTCGCTTCGCTCCTTGGCGACGGTGGTGCCGCTGCTCCCTATGTGATCGCCACCCAGGACTGAGCGAACGTCGCTATTTGCTCTCCCACAGCGCAATCACGATCGAGAGGACAATAAGCAGGGAGGCGAGGAAGCGGAACGCGTACACTCCCCGGCTCTGCTCGTCGAGGGCCTTGCTGCCGCGGTGGCTGAGCACCAGGCTAATCAGAACGATGAACACGCCTCGGGTGGCCATCAGGATATTGGGGATCACTACCCCGTCGGCCAGGTTGAGGGCAATTACGAAGAGCAGCGTGGAGGAGACCAGGAACAGGGCCGAGAGCCCGATCATCCGCAGGTTGCGCGGACCAACCCGCAGAGAAACGCCTCGGTGCTTCAGATAGGGGATGATCAGCAGGGAGGCCACGCCAACGATCAGATTGTAGTAGACCAGGAAGTTGTAGGGGTCGAGATGTACGAGCGACCGTTTGATGAAAATGTCCGTGAAGGAGAAGACCACGCAGCAGAGGAGCATCAGCACAATGGGCTTGGCCTGGAAGCGGGAGTGCTCCCCCTTGGTTGGCGAGTAGCCAAGCACACCAACCGACACGGCGACCAGGGACACCGCCAGGTAGATGGGCCAACTGTGTCCCTCGTTCAGCATCACATGGGCCAGGGCACCGGAGAAGATGACCTTGCTGCCCATGATCGGCATGACACTGGAGACGTCCCCGCACGCCAAGGAGGCATAGAGGAAGAAATAGGCGAGGACGCAGGTCCCGCCTGCCACCAACAACGGGCCGAGCGCCTCGCCCGGCAGTGTTGGCTTGACCGCCACCCAGAGGGCAAACGTGCCCAATGCCTGGAAGACGTTCACGTACAGGAGAAACAGAAGCGGCGTCTTCAGCCCGCGCTTGAGCACGACCTTGGATAGCGCCGAGTAGACACTGTGCAGGAAGCCACAGGCCGTGCCGGTGAGGAGAAGCGCAAAGTCCATCGAGGTAGTCTCTTTCGGGTTCGACGAGGGAGGAAGCGGATGGTGCGTGAGCTCAGAAGTAGAGGCCAAGCTGGGCAAACAGGCTTTGCCCATAGGCCCCGTATTCGCTCTGCAACATGGCGTTCACCGGTTGCTCCCCCCAGCCAAGGTAGCCGGCGACGGTCAGAGACACGTTGCGGCTGATATCCCAGCGCATGGAAGGGGACAGCACGCCGGAGCCATCCCTTGGGTTGAGGATCACGTTCACGGTGCTGGTCAGAGCTTCGTTGAGCGAATAGGCGAGCTGAAGCCCGACGGCGTGCCGGCAGATGATCTGGGTGTCGCCGCGCAGGTAGCGAGCCAGGTACTCGGGCTGGACAAAGAGCAACTGGGCCTGGTCGGCCTCGTGGCTGGCGAAGCCGGAGTAGTGGTACTCGCCGAGCACGGTCAGGCCATTGCCGACGTTGAACGTGTAGGACCCCCCGAGCACGGCCTTGGGGATCGTGTCCCCATCGCCGAAGATACTGCCCTGGGGGTGTTCATCGCGAGTCCGGAACACCATGACTTCGCCGTGGGCCTCGGCGTCCCCGGTCGCGGCGGAAACGACAGCGCCCACGAACTGGTCAGTGCCTCGTCTGCCGCCCAAGAGCGCCGCATCGACCAGGCCGAAATAGCCGCGAAAACGGAGGACGAAGGCGGACTCGTCCCAGTGTTCGCCGCCCACCGCAATCGCTTCGATGCTCGCGGTCGGCGAGAGTCGCCGTTCGAGCCGCACCGCATCCACCCCACGCCGCCATTCACGGTCCACCTCCACGGGAGAGAAGGGGGAGAACAGATCGGTGGCGCTGAACAGCACGCCCCGCCCCAGGCCGATGGCCTGACGCCCGACCACGACCTCTCCCCAATCGGGGTGGAAGGCCACGAACGCACGGTCCAGTTCGCGTGTGCCAAGCAGCCGCTTCCCTTCGTACCAGTCGTGATGAACCGGGGTCAGCCGGAACGGGATGGGGAGGGTGAGGGACGAGAGGCCGAGGAGATCGGTGATCCCGTCGTGCTGGTTGTACCACCGGGCACCGAACTCGTAGGCCAGGCGCGCGTCGAGATCATCGCCCCAACGGGCATGCAGATCCAGACGCAGACGGGACAGGCTCAGGGCGGACCATTCGTGAGGGAAGAGGAAAGCGTCGTCCGGGTGGTGGGCCAGCAGCGCACTGGTCTTGAGCGTCGGACTGAGCGTCAGATGGCGCTCCTTCTGCTGTTGGCTCCAGAGCTCCATCCCCCCCGCCAACTGGGTGGCAAGGAGCAGGGCAAGAACCGCGGCGCAGGGATGGTCACGCATCTTCGGCCTCCTCGGCGCAGGGGGGGACGGCTCGACTCTCGTCCTTGGCGACCAGGCCGTCCTCAAGGGTGATCACGCGGCGCGCGTGGCGCACGACCCTCGGATCGTGGGTGGAGAAGAGGAAGGTGATGCCCTGCTCGCGGTTTAGCGTCCGCATCATCTCGATCAGCATCTCGGCATTCTCGCCATCCAGGTTGGCCGTGGGCTCGTCGGCCAACACGAGACGGGGGCGCGAGGCCACGGCACGAGCCACAGCCACCCGCTGCTGCTGCCCGCCCGAAAGCTCGTTGGGCCGCCGGTCGGCCAGGTCGTCCAAGCCAAGCTGGGCCAGGACCTCTTCGGCCCTTTGCCGCCGCTGCTCACGCCCCAATCCCTGCAGTTCGAGCACGAACTCGACGTTCTCCCGGGCGGTCAGCACGGGCACCAGATTGTAGGCCTGGAAGACAAAGCCAAGCGACCCCAGGCGCAGGTCCGAGCGGGCCCGTTTTGTCAACGCGGCGATATCCTGGCCGAAGACGTGCATCTCGCCGGAGGTGGGGGAATCCAGGGCACCGACCAGATTCAGGAACGTGGTCTTGCCACTGCCGCTGGGACCGACGATGGTCAGGAAATCCCCCGCCAGGATGTCCACGGAAATGCCGCGCAGGGCCGGGACCTCGAGCGCGCCGGTCTGGTAGGTCTTGGTGACGTCTCTGGCTTGGATCAGCAGTTCGCTATGCATCGCTTCGTCCTGTCTCACTGGTCCACTCGCAAGGCGCTGGCCGGATCGGTGTGCAGCGCATACCAGGCGGGATAGAGAGAGCTGAGGGTTGTGGATACCACCGCCAGCCCCAATGCCAGGGGCACAAGCCACCAGCCAAAATCGCCGTAGACCACCGGTTCCAGCAGAATATTGGAGATGCCGTAGTCCGCCCCGCCGGACCAGCCGCGGAAGTCGATGCCCCGGGTCGCGGAGAGGTAGGTGGTCGGGAGCCCGATGAACAGCGCCAGGACGCCTCCCGTCACCCCCAGGATCACCCCTTCGGTCAGCATGATCCGCACCAGTCGCCCCCCCTTCATCCCCAGCGCCGCGAGCACGGCGAACTCGCGCCGCCGTTCCAGCACGGCTGCGAGTTGGGCGCTGGCGATCCCGAGGAAGACCACCAAGGTCACGATGGTCACCATGATCTTGGCCCAGGTCTCGTCCACTTCCACGCCCGAGGCCAGCTCGGGGATGATCTCAAGCCAGGTCACGATGTCGGCCCGGGCTCGCAGAGGCCCGGTCACTTCGGCGATGGCCTGGGGGAGCAGGTCGGCATCGGCCAGGAGCACGCTGATCTCCCCGACCCGGTCGTGCCCAGTCAGTTCGGCCACATCCCTCAGAGACACGTGGCAGAGCGCGGTATCCAGCATCTTGCTGCCCGTATCGACGATGCCGACCACGCGAAGCATGGCGCTTTGCATCTCGCCGTCCTGGGCTGAGACGGTGACCATCAGGTCGTCCTCCACGTCCACATCGAGCCGTTCCGCCAGGGATCCACCAATCACCACCGCACCGGTCTCGCCGGGGCGCAGGTAGCGTCCGTTGGTCACCTTCTGAACCAGCCGGTTCGCCCGCATCTCTCGCTGCGCATCCACGCCAAGCATGATGACCCCGGCCGTTCGCGTTCCCATGGCCAGCAGGGCGTCGCTTCGGGCATGGGGGCACGCCACGAGCACGCCAGAGACTCGGTCGGCCAGGTCCAGCAGTTCTTGCCAAGCCGGCAGCCGCAAGCGGTCGTTCCCGGTCTCGCGCCAGCCCT
This sequence comes from Victivallales bacterium, assembly GCA_018648945.1. The sequence goes on along the minus strand of JABGQJ010000112.1, from coordinate 9,372 downwards.
TGGGGGCAAACCGCAGATGCCCGGAGCCGCTTTCGGCGGCCGCCCGCATGATCGTCTCTCCCTCACCGCGGACGAACCCGACCATGAACATGCAGACCGAGCAGCCGACTGCGATGCCCACCGCCGAGAGAACACTACGACGGCGATGGCGCAGCAGACTGCGCAGGGCGTACCGGGTGGCGATGGGGAGGTTCATGCGCGCATGGCCTCCATGGGGTCCAAACGCCCGGCGAACCAGGCAGGCCAGGCGGCCGCCAGCAGGGAAACCAAAACCACGGCGATCAAGCCGACGATCGGGTCAAGCGTCGTGATGCGGGGGTAGACGAGCAGCGGCAGGCGCATGCCCGCGTAGGCCAAATCGCTCACATGTTCGCCACCCCAGGAAGCCATGTCGATGCCGGTTCGGGACGTGATCGCCACGAACCCCCAGCCCAAAGCCGTACCTGCAGCCACTCCCACCGCCGCCAGCATCGTGGCCTCCATGAGAATCATCCGGACCACTCGGCGCGGGCTGCACCCCAGGGCCAACAACATACCAAACTCGTGCATTCGTTCGTAGGTGGCCATCATCAGCGTGTTCGCGGTACCCGCCACTGCCGCCACCAGGACCAAACTCAGGATGAAATAGCCCACCTTGCCACTCAGGTCGATGATCGTGGTCAGCTCCGGGACGATTTCTCGCCAGGTCCTGATCTCCGCTCCCGCGAGCGGGCAGCTCGCGTGCAGTTCGCGACTAAACGCTGGCACCTGCGCCAGTCCCTCCATGCGCACCACCAACTCGTGGGCCTGGTCCGGCAGCACGAACAGCTCCTGCGCGTCCGCCAAATCCATGACCACGCCCAGCCGATTCACCAGATCGACGGGGCCTTTGATGATTCCCTGCACCGTGTAGAGATCGTTTGCCAAGCTGCCGTCCGCCGCCTGTCCGACCACGGCAATCTCCTGGCCTGCCACCAGCCCGGCAGTGCGGGCAAGCCGGTAGCCAATCAGCACGTGGCGTGGCTTGAGTGGCTCGCCTTGCGCGGCAAGCAGACCAAAGGGCTGCGACTCCGACGGCAGGTCCACCCCCACGACGGTGGCCATGAAGGCCTTCCGTTCCGGCGCGACCAGCACCGGTGCGTAGATCCGGGGGGCCACGTCCCGCACGCCTGGTCTGGCGCGGAGCTCGCGCACCCCCTCGGCCAAACCGGTCAGGACCAGATCCATCGCCCGCTCGTCCTCGTAGCCCTTGGCATGAAGCTGCACATGGCCAACCATCGGGCCGGTGATCGCGTCCTGGATCCCGTCCCCGTAACCGCGCATCAGCCCTTGCGTGAACAGCAATGCCCACTGCCCGACCGCGATCGCCGCCAAGGCCAACGCCGTCCGCCGTGGACTGCGCCAGAGATTCCGCCAGGCAATTTGGAAAGTGCTTGATCCCAAACTAATGCTGGCGCTCCAGGCGAGAGAGACTGAAGGTGCCGGGCGGCAATTCCACGTCGAAATCGATCTCCTCGTACACCATGGTCGTCTTGTACCCCTGGTCCTTGCGGTCCACCGGCACCAAGGTCATTCGTGTGGGCAAGCGTTTGCCGTCCAGAACAAGGATGAGATCCCACGCCAACGTCCGGGAGAGTTTCTCCTTGCGGTTGTACCACTTGGAGACCAAGGGCACCCGTCCATCTGGGCTGACCACCAAATCGAACCGCGACCACAGGCCAACGACTCCCGGCTTGGCCTTGAACCGCACCACCCAACCCTCGGGGTCCGTGGACTTCCCGGCCAGTTCGTAGTCGTAGTCCTCGCTGTAGGAGGACTCACGCACCAGATCGTCGTTGGTGAAATCGCTGCCCATCCAGGGAGACAGCATCATGGACGGGGGAATGCGGATCGTCCGGCGGATGCGGGGCAGGTAGTTCCAGAGGTTCTTCTCGACCTTCAGCGTGGCGGTCCCCTTCTCGCGTGGTGGGTCCAGGATCTGGATCAGCGCCCGCTCCTCGCCCTGGGTCCATGACTTCATGCGCAACGTCCGTTCCCGCCGCGGGCGAGTCACAGTGAGTCGCATCAAGGCGACGCTGGTATCCGAGCGGTACAGATTCTCGAAATGGCGCACCACCTTGTCCACATCCAGGCTGCCATCGGCCTTCAGGAGCGTAGCCGGCGGCTCGGCGGCGGGCACCGTCAGCGCGACCGCAAGGACAAACAGAGGGGCAAGCATGGACTTCATGGAGTCTCCTCGGCACTTCCGCCGTTTGCTGCTGGTCCCGGGGTTGGAGGCGGTGCCGTCGTGACTATACCCAATCCCGTCCCCGACGCAACAGAGATGCAGAGGAGGAGCGTCCTCGGCGCAGTCGGCTCGACCGTGACGGGCCTCATGGAACGAGACCGCAAGGCAGTTGCCATGCGCCGACAGATCGCTATGGTGCCGGGGGAGGACCCATACCCACAGCGGCAGGACGCGACATGCACGACCTTACCGGCGAATGCACACGGCTGGCGATCGACGACATGGGGTGCTTGGGTGCCTTGGAGTTCTCGGGCCAGTGCTGGCTGGAGGCCCCGACCTCGATCTGGGAGATGGTGCTCCAGGAGCCATCCTCCAGCTCCGTGCTTGGCAGGAGGCACGAGATCAGTGCGGCGGATGCCAAGCTGGCGGTAACCAGTGAAGACGACACAGTCGAGCTTTGCTGGCACGCGCCCAAGGTCGCCGGTCGCACGTATCAGGTGACCGTGCGCGCGAGCATCGAGTGCAGGCACGACGAATTCGTCTTCCGGTTCAAGGTGCTCAACGAGGAGCCCGAACTCTCCGTCCGCGAATTCCGCGGCCCGATCCTGCCGCTCTGGCTGGACCCGAAGGATCCACCGGCCTTGCTCTGGCCTTCCGGAGCGGGGGAACGGATTGCCGACCCCACGACCGTGGGCTTGCTGGAACTGCCCTTCCCGACCCGCCTCTGTATGGGCTGGGTGGGGTTCGATGCCGGGGACCGTGGGCTCTACATTGGCTCCCACGATGCCTCTCTGCGCACGCGCATGTTCCGCGTGGATGCCACCGAATCGCCTGGGCGGGTGCTGTCTTCCATCAACCACTACCCCTTTGCCAAACCGGGCAGCGAATGGTCTTCTGGCGCGGTCGTGGTCCGTCCTTACGGGGGCACCTGGCACGAGGCAGCCCGGCGCTACCGTGGCTGGGCGCACACCTGGTGGACAGACCCCGAGCCACCGGCATGGGTGCGCCGCACCAGCGGCTGGCAGTTGGTGATCCTCAAGCAGCAGAATGGCGAGATCCACTGGCCCTATACGGATATGGATCGGCTCATCGCCCTTGGCAAGGAGAGTGGCCTGGATGTCCTCGGCCTCTACGGCTGGGCCGAGGGGGGCCATGATCGCCGCTACCCCATCTACGACCCCGATCCCGCGCTGGGCGGCGAAACGGCTCTGCGAGCGGGGATCGAGGCGGCTCACGAGGCCGGATTCCGTGTCGTGCTCTACGTGAATGGCCAGTTGCTGGACATGCAGACCGAGTGGTATGCCGAGCATGGCGCCGCTGCTACGGCAGTGAGCGAGCGGGGCGAAGTCTTCGGCGAGAGCTGGCTCAAATACAGCGATGCACCCATGAAACCCATGGGCTACGGCTGCCAGAGCAGTCAGGTGTGGTCCGACCGCTTGCTGGAGGTCGCGAAGGAGATCCAGCAACTGGGCGCGGATGGCATCATCTACGACCAGATCGGCTCCGCCCACCCCATGTTCTGTTTCAGCGACGAGCACAACCACAGCCATCCGGCCCAGGCCATCGGCCCGGGCGCGGCAGCGAATCTGCAACGCATCCAAAAGTGCATGGCAGAGATCGACCCCGAGTTCATCATCATGACCGAACACGTCACCGACGGCGTCAACCGCTTTGTCGATCTGACTCATGGGTGCGGGGGCGGCTTCACGCCCGGCGGGCGTTCGTTCCCGGAGATGCTGCGCTTCACCTTCCCGGAGATCATCAGCACCCAGCGCCACCCCACGCCGGTGCTCGATCAGGCCACCGCCAGTTGGGCCTGCATGTACGGCTTCCGCCACGAGGTGGAGTACCGCTATCTGCCAGATCGGCTCTATGTGGAGAAGGGCGTGAAGCCCGTGTTGCGCGACTACGCGCGGATCCCTTCGCGCCCCAATGTGAGTCTGATGCAGCAGACTGATCCGCGCCAAGCCCATGCCCATCTGAAGCGGCTGACCGCCTTCGAGCGGCGCAACGCGGATCTCCTGCGCGACGGGACGTTCCGGGATGTGGAGGGCTTCTCCTGCCCCAATCCCGCCCTGATCGCCAAGGGATTCTCCTCGGGCCAGGAACTCGGGGTGCTCGTCTGGAATCCCACCGAAAACGACGAAGCCGTGGTCGCCACCGTGCCGGGGGCAACTCTTCGGCGATCGGACTCCCCGGAGGGCAAGGTGGATGCGGTCGCGCCCCTCGCGGCGGGTGCAATCCGTCTCCTCCGCTACAGCCGCAAGGCAGGTGAATGATGCACCCCGCACTGCCGACCCCTACGCCAGCCCAGCAACGGTGGTTCGACTGCGAAGTGGGGGTGCTGATCCACTACGACATCCCCGTCTTCGAACCGGCCTACTCCTTCCGCGACCAATGGGGCTATGTGCCCGACGCACGCATCTTCCGCCCCACCCAATTGGACACGGACCAGTGGCTCCAGACCGCCGTCGCGGCGGGAGCCAAATACGCCGTGCTGGTGGCCAAGCACTGCAGCGGCTTCTGTCTCTGGCCCACCCAGGCCCACGAGTACAGCGTGGCCAACACCCCTTGGCGCGATGGGCAGGGCGACATCGTCGAGGACTTCTTCGCCTCCTGCCAGAAATACGGACTCCTGCCCGGTCTCTACTACAGCAGTTCCTGCAATGCCTTCTGCAACGTGGACAATCCCGGCTTGGTGCGCGACGGCGACCCGGTGGCGCAGCAACGCTACAACGACATCGTCATGCAGCAACTGACCGAGCTCTGGACGAACTACGGACCGCTCTTCGAGATCTGGTTCGACGGCGGCGCGTTGCCGCCGGAACAGGGCGGTCCCGACGTGGCCTCCCTGCTCCAGCGTCTACAGCCCGAATCGGTGGTATTCCAGGGCCCCGAGAAGCTCCCGTCGCTGCTGCGCTGGGTCGGCAACGAGCGCGGGTTGGCCCCCTACCCCTGTTGGGGAACGACCCACACGCTGACCAGCGAAGGCGGTGAGAAGGAACGGCGCGATCTGGCCGGATCCCCCGCTGGCGACCGCTATGCCCCAGCCGAAACCGACATGCCCAACCGGGACCAGCACCGGTCCTATGCCGGTGGTTGGTTTTGGCGCGAGGGCGAGGACGACACGCTCTACTCGCTCGAACACCTCCAGGAATGCTACCTCACCAGTGTCGGGCGCAACTCCAATCTGCTCTTCGGCATGGTGATCGACGATCAGGGCCTGGTGCCCGGCGCCGACCAGCAGCGGTTTACGGAGTTCGGGAGGTGGGTCGCCGAATTCCAGGCCCGCGTCCTGGCCGAAACCGCAGGCGAGGGGGAGCGGCTAGTCCTGAAGCTGCCCCAAGCCGCCACCGTGGACCATCTCGTCCTGATGGAGGACATCACCCTCGGCGAACGCGTCCGCGCCTACCGGGTCGAGGCCAAGGGCTCGGGCACCTGGCAAGAGGTCGCCACCGGCAGTTGCATCGGGCACAAGCACATCCAGCCCATCGACCCCATCCACTGCGAGGCCCTGCGCTGGACCTGCCTGGAAAGCGCCGACCGCCCCCATATCCGCCGCTTCGCCGCGCTGGGCGAGTAGCGGGATCTTTTGACCCGACCGCCTCGGAATGGGTACTACTCGATCCCGGTGGGCTCGGTCCACTCTTCGGTCGGGGGCCAGTCGGCTTCGGCCAGAGGGCGGAGCTTCCAGGGCTTGCGTGTACGGAAGGGGTTCACGAAGGAGCGCTTTAGCCGCTTCGCTTCCCACAGGTGGTTCACGCAGGCCCGCATGCAACCACGGGCACCCTCCAGAGCCGGATTGTGGCCATAGCTCGCCGGATACCCCACTACCTTGCGCAGGTCGGGATTGCCGCAGTACTTGCCCTCGAACTTGCTGGGATCAGCTTCGGGGCGCATGAAGGGATTGTACTCCTCCTTGCCGCCGCAGTAGCCGATGGAGCACTTGGTCACGTCGAGCTTGCCCCACTCGATCTTGCGACCGGCGACCGTGATCGACTCGGTCTCCGTCGCGGAGATCGCCTGGGTGGAGCACTCCCGCACACAGGCCATGCAATGGTCGCAGATCTGGCCGTCAAACAGCGGGTCGGGCTCCAGCGGTGCATCCGTCAACATGGCCACGTAGCGCACGGCCGGACCGAACTCGGGATTGAGGAAGACCTTGCTGTAGCCGAACTCACCCAGGCCCGCGCAGAAGGCGGCGACCCGGAAGTCGAGCATTACGTCCGGCGAGGCCTGGCCCTCGCGTACGGGACGGCTGCGCTCGGGATGGTGCCGCTGGGTGTCGAAGCGGATCGTCGCGCCGGGATACATGTTCGGGATTGGCACACACTCCCATTCCAGATCCTCGATGTAGCAGCACAACTCCCGCTGCACGCCGGGCATGTAGATCAGGTTCATGCCGCCATAGCCCATGGCGCTGTAGGCCGCAAAGTACGTCCCCTCCTCAATCCCTCGGAAGTACCCGCGAGGTATCCGGAAGCCCAGCACGATGCAGGCCTTTGCTCCGGGGAAAATCTGCCGGGGATCCTGCTGGAGCGGGGCCCCCTCGAAACGGTCCATCGACGCGATCCCGCAAAGATCCGCGCCCATCTCCCGCGTGGCTCGTTTCACCATCTCGGATGTGAGTTCCATGGTCGGCTCCTGCGCCTTTTCTACGGCCTATCGTCCAATATTATTGGATATGATATATGCAGGGAACTACATTACGGGATATGATCCAGGTTGTCAAACGTAGCATCGATCTACTCCGAGCCACTCGCTCGCTCGAGTCCGCGCCTCTGCGCGAGCTTGCTGCTGCCTGTGACCTACCGAAGACCACGGCAGGCAACATCCTCCGCAGCCTGGCGGAACTGGGCATGCTGGATCAGGCCTCGAACGGCGACTACCGCATCGGCGCGGGCCTGCGCGAACTGACCGCGGCCGACCCGGATCGCGCGCTGCTCGCCGAAGCGGCAGAAGCCGCCGTCGCCCAACTCGCCGCCGAACTGGGTGAGACCGTTCTCGCCGTCCGCCTGCACGGTCCCCGGCTGGATATCCTGGCCGAGGCCGCGGGGAACCGCAGCATCGTGGTCCATCCCGAGGCGCTGCGCGATATCTCCCCCACCACTTGGGCCACCGGCCGCGTCCTCCTCGCCTGGCTTGCCGAGGGCGACCCCCGACGACGCCCCCGCAACCACGATCCGGAGCTGCCTCGCGAGTTGGCGCGCATTCGCGAGGACAGAATCGCATTCCGCCGCTCCCCTGACCGCGAGATCCAATCCGTGGCCGTGCCCGTGCTCATCGATGACCACGCCATTGCTGCCGTTGGCCTCTGTATGCCCATGTTCCGCTACGAGACCACCAACCGCGCCCGCCTCATCACAGGCCTCCGCCAGGCCGCCCGACACATCGGCGACGCCCAGCGCTGACAGGACGAAGCGGGGCCAGCCCCGAACCCCGCCGGGGAGACTCGTCTCCCCAGGCCCCCCGAGCAGTTCGGCGGTACGGTCGGCAAGCCGACTCGTTCCGCCGAACGGACGCCAGAGTGGAAGCGGCGTCTCGCCGCTTGTCTTGGGGTCGGCCAGAAGCGAGGCCAGCCTCGGAACCCTCGTGAAGAACCGGTGGCGGGGGAGTTGCCTGTTCGCACCCCTTGACGTGATGTCGGAGAAGGCTATCCTGGGAGTCCCAAACTGGATTGGAGCCATACATATGCGCCTACTACTGACGATTCTGGCCGCAACGACTCTCATGGCGGCGGCTCAGGAGCCATCCTGGGAACCCTTGCGGTTCGAGGCGGAGGCCTACTCGACCCCCAAGGATGGTTGGCTGAGCAACCGCTCTGCCCCCGGCAAATGGAATCTGTGGAGCACGGACGTCGGCGGGGAGAAGCGTTGGTCCGGCGGCGTGGTTCTCCAGGCTGCCGCCGTGAAAGCGGATCGGGCCACCCCGGAGGAAGGCGTCGTGCCGTTGCACACGGTGATCCCCGACATCCCCCCCGCGCTCTACAATGTGGAAGTGAAGGTGGCCCGGACCGTGGCGGTGTCACTGGATGGCAAGACTTGGCAGCGGTTCAATGGGGGCTTCCTGCAACGCGGGGTGAAGCTCGATGGCACGTTCGAGCTGTGGGTCGATGATCGCTACGCCTACGACCCACCGGGCCCATGCTACTACGACTGCGTGATTCTCCATCGCGTCCCGGCCCTGGAACAGGGGCTATACAATCCGGGCTTCGAAGCGGTGACGGCAACCGGCAAGCCGGTTGGCTGGAGCTTCCACTCGCCGGGCAAGAGCAGTGCCACCGTGGCCAAGTCGGACCGCCCCGGCAAGGGGAACTGCCTGCGAGTCATCGACCCCGAACCGCGGAATCTCTACACCGGTGGTGAGGCCTGGTCGCTGCGGAACCACGCCTCGCTGGCAGTCACCCCCGGTCAGCAATACGTGCTCCGCGCCTGGGTTAAGTCGACGAAGGAATCTCCCTTGACCATCTGCGTCGAGGGTTGGCTGGACGGGAACCGGGTGGAGCGTTACGTGGGCACAGCCCACACCGGCGGCGCGCACGATTGGCGTGAACTGACCACTGCCTTCACCGTCCCGGAGGGGGTCGACGCGCTGGCGCTCAATCTGCGTGGCCGCAAGGGGTGCGAGCTGTATCTGGACGACTTCTCCTTGATGTCGGGGACGCTACCCCGGCCGCCGGGCACGCCCGTGCGCGGCTGGGCCAAGACGCGCGTGACCGAGACCCTCGACCGCGGCCTCGTCGCCCTGCCTTGCCCCCAAGGGACCTACCTTTCCTGGCGACTGCTCAAGACCGATCCTGCCAATGCCGCCTTCGATGTGTACCGCCAGGTCGAGGGCGCGCGCCGCGAGCGCCTGAACTCGTTGCCCATCACTCGCACCACGGACTTCCTCGACAACACTCCCCCCGCCGGTGAACCCACGACCTACAGGGTGCGTCTGCGTGGCGGCAAAGCCAGCAAGACGGCGCTCCCAGGCGGGCGGGCGCGGGAACTGGCCTACCTGAGTATTCCCTTCTCCGACGACTTCCAGGCTAGCAAGGTCGGGGTCGGCGATCTCGATGGGGACGGGCGGTACGACGTGGTTGTGAAGCATCCCGGCCACAACGTCTGGTGCTGGAACCAGAGCGGCCCAGGCCGTTGGGAACGCTCGCCCGATACCTACAAGCT
>JABGQJ010001119.1 GCA_018648945.1 Victivallales bacterium | reverse complement strand
GTCGGTCAAGATCGAGCTCGCGAATGTCGCCGGGCAGGTGGTCGCCTCGAAGACGGTTGGGTTGGCCCCCGGGCAGGACTGGTTCGAAGCGCGAGTTGCTGCGGACGGAATTCCGCTCAAGGAGGCGGCAACCGCGAAGGCCACGCTCCTGGACGCTGCCGGCAAGGTGCTCCAGGTGGCGGCCAATCCGCTTGATCCGGTGCCCGCCGACGACTGGGTCGGGGTTCGTCCGGGCATCGTCACCGAACCCATGCCCCCCTGGCAGCCCCTGATCGCCCAAGTCGGGAATGGCGAAGCGGAGATCGCGATCTTCAAGCACAAACTCCACTTCCGAGACTCGCTGTTGCCGGACTCGATCAGCAGTTTCGGCGAGGCGCTTTCGGCTGCGCCTTGGTACTTCCTGGTCGAGGTGGATGGCCGGCAGTTGCCGCTCAAGACTACTGCGCCGATCAGACTTGCGGCCGAGGATGCCCGAGGCGTGACCTTGTCGTGGAGCGGCGAGAACGAACTTGTTTCGGTCGCGGGTACAGTGCGCGTCGAGTTCGATGGGCTTGCGTGGGTCGAGATCGAGTTGAGGCCAAGGCAGCCGGCCACCCAGATCGGACGGTTCGCCATTGCCACCTCCTTCAAGGCCGGGGGCATGCGCTACATGTCGGCTGCCAATGCCATGCAGGCGATGAAAGGAGCCACCGCCACCGCGTTGATCGGGGCAGCGAGGACCGATCGCGCGATCCCTCCCATCAACACCACCGCCCCGATTCCCTTCTCAGCCAGGGGCTGGCACTGGGACAAGCAGTTCTTCAACTACATCCGGGTCGCTGGCGAGGACCGGGCGGTCTACTTCGTGCAGCCATCGAAGCAGAATGTCGACGTCAAGGGCGACTACCTTGCGGTCGCCGATGGCGAGAAGGCGTTTGGTCTTCAGTTCAACCTGATCGAGGGCGGTCTCAAGCTCTCTGCCCCGCGGCGCTACCGCTTCGGTTTCATCGTCACCCCCTCCCACGCGGTCAACGGTCGCTCCCGGCTCCGCCGCCTCGGCGCCTACTTTAGCAAACCGACGTGGAACAAGGACTACACCCGCAATCGGCTGCTCGACGAGGCAGTCTACGAGAAGTACGGCCCCCGCTTCATGCATCCTGCGCGGTTCGAACCTGCCCCAAAGGGGCTCTTCACATGCCCCATGCTGCCGTGTTGGACTATCAAGGACTGCCAAAGCGGGAACCCGCGTCCGGACGCAGCCAATCGCACAGAGATCGACAACCACGTGCGCGGTATCCGCGCATCGATCGGCGGGATGCCGACCCTCTGGTTCGACAGTCTCATCACCACCACCAACCGGATGGCCGAAATCGCTCCGTACATCAAGGACTTCGAACGCTACCCGATCAACCGACTGCCGATCGAGACACCCGCGACCTTTGTCTGCGCCAAGGGCTGCTGGCCCGACTACTACCTCAGCGGCATTCAACAGCGGCTGGCCCAGGGGGTGGAGTGCTTCTACTGGGATATGACCAACATGACTGGCTGCACCAACCGCTTCCACGGCTGCGGCTGGCGGGATGGCACGGGCGAGGTATTCCCCACCATCCCCTTCCTCGAAACCCGGGAGTTCGTGCTCAGAGCCCAGAAACTCCTCAAGGACAACAACCCCGATTCGGTCATCATGCTCCACGGCGGCGCGTCAACGCCGCTGGCGCTGTGGTGCGACGCCACCCTCAAAGGGGAAGGGTGGTCCACCGCGCCGGACTACAGCGGGCTCTCGCCGGAGCTCTTCCAGGCCGAGTACATGTTCACCCGCAGCAGCGGGGTGGCCAGCGTCCATTTCGCTGGGTTGCTCTACTTCCAGTACCCCAACTTCCACCGTGCCAGCACGACGCAGCAGGAGGTCTGGGGGATGGCTCTGCTTCACGACGAAGCGGTATGGAACGCCAACCCGGTCGAGATCCCCGGCAACATGATGGTCTGGAAAGCAGTCAACGAATTCGGCATCGACCATCCGGAAACAACCTGGACGCCCTACTGGCGGAGCCGGCTCTCCGCCCGCCAAACCAAGGAGGTCAAAATATCGAGCTACGCCCGCGCCCGCAAGCGACTTCTGGTGGTCTTCAACTATGCCTACGAACCGCGCCGTGTGGACCTCTCCGGTCTTAGCCATCTCGTCGACGCGTTCACCGGCGAGACCGTGCCGACTGTCTTCGAGCTC
>JABGQJ010001118.1 GCA_018648945.1 Victivallales bacterium | reverse complement strand
CGTATTCCCCTTCGTGTATTGCGACGAGTGGTGGCACGGCAAGGACCCCAAGGCCCAGGACAGCAGCGGCGACTACTGGGGCATTCTCACCGCCGACCGCAAGCCGAAATCCACCTACCAAGCCGTGAAGCAGACCTACGCGGAGTGGGAGCGACTCGGGGAGATCATCGACACGCGTGAGAGCGAGATCGAGCTTCTGGTCAGCGATCAGGTCATCGACCGCTGGCGCGGCCGCTCCGGCCCCACTGTCAAGCAGGTCTGTCGCCAGCTCTACACGCACGGCGTCAGCTTCCGCCTCGTCTCCGCCCTGCGCCCCAGCGATCTCGCGGCGACCCTCTGCAAACGCCTGCTGCTGCTCGACAGTCACCTCCCCGACAACCCGGGCGGGACCAGCCCCATGCGGGACGCCCTGCGCGACTTCGTGGCCAAAGGCGGAGAGATCCTCTGCCTCTCCGAGAAGCCGTTCCAGGCACTCTATGGCACACCTGGACCGCACGGGATCAAGGCCAGCGTGCGAACCGTAGACACCCCCGAAGCGGCCTGGTCACAGATCCAGCCGTTCCTCCCCCAACGTTCCCTGAAGGTGACGGCCAAGGGCGAAATCCTCTGGCGCGAGTTCCGCGCTGGAGACCGGCGCTTCGTGCTGCTCGTGGCCAGCGGCAGCGAACCGGCAAGGAACGTGCGACTGGAGAGTCCGACCGGTCTGTCCCTCGTCTCCAGCGATGCCCGCGAGCTGAGCTCAGTGATTGGCGGCTGGACCATCGCCGAACTGCCCACCCACGCCTTGTTCGAGATCGGCGTCGAGTAGTGACCCAGGCAATCAGTCCTTGGCTTTGACGACGATCACCGGGCAGTCGGCCTGGTCCAGAATGTGTTGCCGCTCGACACTGGCCGTGTCCTTGCGGGCGATGGTCCGTCGCCAGCCACCGAGAACGATGGCATCCACATTCCGCTCCCTGGCCTCCAACAGAATCTGCTGATGGAAGCTGCCGTGGCGAAGCACCGTCTCCACCTCCATCCCCTGTTTGCGGGCGATGGTGCTCACATACTCCAGGTAGCGCGCGCCCGTCTTCTCCAAGTCCTTCTCGAACCCCTCGCGCTCCTGGGCCACGAAGATGCGCATCTGCAAGAGATAGTCCAACGTGGCCGTGTCCACCACATAGACCGCAGTCAGCGCGCACTCGTGCTGAGCGACCATGTTCACTGCCAGCTTGGCGGCGGCCACGGACGGTTCGGAGCCATCCACGACAAGCAACACATTCGTGAATAGAAGCGTCTGGGATTCCGACGCAGGCTTGGCCTTGAAACCGAACATACAGGGCTGTCTTCCACAAGACGGTGAGTTGAGACGGGAAGAGATCGTGGTACACGTAGACAATAGCCGCCCCGAGGCCAGCCCGCAACAGGCAACGAGTGCAGGCGCAGGGCTGTTTCGTTCCCAGAGCCTACGAGGGCCGGGTTGGGGTGTCCCTGCGGGACTCGCCTGCAAGCAACTCCTGACCTGGGACTGCGCTGCACTCCGCCCCGGGCCAGGTTACAGCGACCCCTTTTAGGTCGCCGGCGCGCCAAAAGCGCGATGCAGGACAGAGCGAAGCCCGGTTCCTGGGGCAAACGCAGTGTCGCCCCCACGCGCCGAAGGTGCAACAGTCCAAAGCCTGGGGCAGAGCGCAGCGCCGCCCCAGGTGGCTGGACCCCGGAGCGCAGGCTGAAGGTCTGCAACTACCCACACGACACGTGGCAGACTTACAGCCTGCCGGAACGGGTCTCACTCCGTACCTAGGGCGCCGCTTCGCTGTGCCCTGGGCTATGTCCTGTCAGTCTTCTGAGCTGCGGGGGCGTTTATCCTGCGAACATTGGGGACCGGACTTCTCGCCGCGCGCGCCCGCCCAGTTCGTCGTCAGCGTCTGGATGGTGCCGGTACTGGGCCGCGATCTTGTAGGAACCCGTCGCGGTCAGATCGTCGAAGCCGAAGCCGGAAAGCGAGATGCCCTCATGCTTCGAGGAGGCAAGGTCCGCAGCCTCGTCGATGGCTTCCTGCACGGATTCGGCCCCGCCCACGAGGTAGTGGATCTCGGCGGACCGGGGTCGTTGTTCTCGTCGTTGCTCTGGCCGAGTTCGTAGTAGATGCGATCAACAGTGGGCATGGGCGGGCTCCGCGATTGGTGAGGTCACCAATGGGGCGGGGCGTCAATGCTGGGGGAAAGGTAGTG
>JABGQJ010001117.1 GCA_018648945.1 Victivallales bacterium | reverse complement strand
CATCTCCCCAGCGGCGCTGCGCCCCATCGATCATCTGCCAAGCGTCGGCTGCCCGGTGTTCATCCTTTCCGGGACGGAGGACCGCCACACGAGAGTGCCGGAAACGCAAGCGATGTTCGCCGCTGTGCGAGGCAGCAAGAAACTGTGGCTGGGCGATGGCGCTGCTCACGTGGACCTCCATGGTCACGATCCGACCCAGTATCGTGCCCGGATCCTGCGCTTCTTCGACCGTCATCTTCGCAACGGACGAGGCACACTCCCTCCCAGCCCCTCTCCCAGATAGCGATCGGACGGGGCACTCCAGCTGTCTTCAGTCCCCCATCTTGGCGGCCAGAAGAGCGGGCAAGCCCTCCAGCTTGGCGCGATCTGCGGAGCCGAACACGCAGACCTGCAACCAATTCCGATCGACCAGGTACTCGCTCTGGTAGCTCAGGAGCCATCCTTCGCTCTGGAGGGCGTCGCCCACCGCACAGCAATCCAGATGGGCAGGCAGAGGAATCGTGACCGCGCCGGGAAAACGGGCCGCCGGTCCCGCCAAGGGGCGAATCCCTGCCGCCAGGAGTCTCTCGCAGAGCCAGTCGGCGGTTTCGCGCAAGGCCGGGTAGCGGGTGCCGGGCGCCAGTGTCTCCACGGCGAGGGCGAGGGCAGTCAGGAGGCCAGACGGCAAGGTGAAAGGCACCCCTGTTCCTAGATAGAGCCGCAAGTCGAGATAGCGCGGCAACGGCCGGACCGAGAGGGGAAGATCGCGGTCATGGAACACCAAGGCGAGCCCGGCCATGGACCGGAGCCCCTTGCCGGACACACCGGAGGCCAGGGAAACGCCACGCAAGTCACAGGGGACAATGCCAAGGGAACTGATGCAGTCGAGGCATAGACGGATCTGCCGTTCGGCGGCCAGACGCTTGAGCGTGTCCAGGTCGTTCAACACCCCGGTGGACGTCTCGGCATGGACTGCCCAAAGCCATGTCTTCGGTTCTCCCTGGCCGAGGGCGCGTCGGATATCGTCCTCGCAGAATGCTTCGCCCCAGGGAACTTCGAGGGTCTCGAATTGGAGCTGAAGGCGGGTGGCGTGGTCGATCAACCGCCTGCCGAACTCACCATTGCTCAGGATCAGCCCACCGCTCGGCAGTTGCGCCAATTGGCCTGCGATCAGGTCGTTGGCGAGCGTGCCGGACCCCACTGCGATCACCACCGCCGGAGCGTCGGTCAACTCGCAGAGCATCCGGCGAGTCCGTTCGAGCTGCTGTTTGAACATATCGCTGCGGTGGGAGACCGGCTTGGCAACCAGGGCGGCCTGTACCGCCGGGGCAAGGTACACTGGTCCCGGGAGCAGATTCACCTCCTCGCGAAGCAGCTCGGCGGACACGAGCCTATTCTCTGCTGCCACCCGTTGCCGGAACCGGTCGATGGGCAGGCACATCGGCTGGTATGGCGCATCCGCCGAGCCCACTACGGGACCGAAGGGAATGAACCCCATGTGTTCGTAGAGTTTCGTCTGGCGCAGGGTTCCGGAGATCAGCGCAAGGTCGTGCCCCCGGGTCTGGAAGTAGCGGTGGACCATGGCCAGCAACCCAGTCAGGATCCGGCCGTTGCGGTGCGTTGCCTCGACTGCCAGCAGGCGGATTTCGCAGGGGGATTGGTGGGCGGGGAGGTAGGAATCAAGGTCCGGCAGCTTCGCGTCGAGAGAGAACGGGCGATTGCTGCGGAGAGCGATCATACCGACAATCTGGCCCTCGTTGCGGCAGACGAAGAAGACGCTTTCCCGCTCGAAACGGTCAGCCAGCGAGTGGTCGGAGTTCGGGCCGTGCTGTGGGATCTCCTCCACAAACGTACGGTAGTTCAATGCTCGGATCTGCCGGATATCGTCCGGCTCGGTCGCGATCTGGAACTGAAGTTTGCTCATTCTTCCCGTCCTTCCGGTGGGGGGAGTGCCCCGGTGCTCGCCCCACAGGGGGGCCGTCGTGGGAACCAGTGGACAATATGGCGACGATGCGCGAACAGGATGACCGCGCTTAGGAAAAGAACCCCGACCAGCGTCTCGTGGGGGAGACGCAAGTGCCAGGCGGCGAGCGGGAGCACCGCGAAACCCAGCAATCCGCTGGCCTGGAACCGGCGGCTGACCGCATAGCCGAGCAGGGCCGCCACCCCCAGAATCCCGAGAAGCCGAAGATCACAGACCGCCAAGGCCCCAAGGCCGACGGCGACGCCTCGCCC
>JABGQJ010001116.1 GCA_018648945.1 Victivallales bacterium | reverse complement strand
GGGAACGACCGAACGCTACAACCACATCCACGATGTCTACAACTACACCTACGTGTCCCATGGCTCGGGGATCTACCCTGACGAGGGCAGCACGGGCATCCTGATCGAGAACAACGTCGTCTACCGGGTTGATACCTGCCCACTGTTCATGCACTACGGCAGTGAGTGCATCGTGAGCAACAACATCCTGGCCCTCGGCGACAAGGGGCAGATGCGGCGCTGCCGCGAGGACAAGCGCTGCCACTACGAGGCCGTGGGCAACATCGTCTATGGCGATACCCAGAACATGCTGGTCGGCCCCTGGAAAAACGACGACTGGAAGGTGGGGCGCAACGTCTATTGGAGCACCGCCGGCGAGCCCTCCTTCGCGGGCATGGATTTCGCCACCTGGCAGCCCAAGGGGAAAGACGAGGGCTCCATCGTGGCAGACCCGATGTTCGTCGATCCCGCCAACGGCAACTTCTCCCTGAAGCCCGGTTCGCCTGCCCTCAAGCTCGGATTCAAGCCCATCGATCTCAGTAACACCGGCCTGTATGGCGACCGGCAATGGGCCGCGTTGCCCAAGCAGTACAAGGACCGTGTTCGCAACGAGCTTCCCAAGCCCACAGTGCCCCCGTTCATCCTCAATCTCGACTTCGAAGGCGGCGAGTCTGGCGGCCAACCGATCGACGGCAGCATCGTCACCAAGGGGAATGCCAAGATCGCGATCTCGGACAAGGCCGCTGCGTCAGGCCAGCAGAGCCTGGCGTTCACCGACGCAGAGGGCCTGGCGCAGAACTGGATGCCGCACCTCTTCTACAAGAAGGTCTATACCGACGGCAAGGTCCAGCTCTCATGGGATATGATGAACACCAAGGACGCCCCGGCCAGCTTCTACGTGGAAGTGCGGGAATACGGCGATGGGAAATACCTCGTCGGCCCGACCGTGACGGTCACTCCCGATGGCAAGGTTACGGCTAGCGGCACGGCCATCGGCACCATCCCGCTCGGCGAGTGGGCGCATGTGGACGTCGCAATCCTCCTCGGCAAGGACGCCCCCAAGACCTACCAGCTCACCCTCACTGTTCCCAACCAGGAAGCAACGGTGGTCACGCTTCCCTACAGCAATGCCGCGTTCCGCGAGGTCCACTGGCTCGGCATCTCAAGCACCAGCGAAACGGCCACCACCTTCTATCTCGACAACATCAAGATGGGGACCGCCGAGGAATTGGCCCAACCGATCAAGCGCCGCAAAGCCGCTCGTCGGGCCGCCCGCAGGAAGCCTCGCAAGCCCGCCAACAACCAGCTGCTCCAAGGCCACTGGAAGCTCGACGAAGGCGATGGCTACAACACGAGCGACAGCTCCGGGTACGAGAACGAAGGGGAGATCTGGGCCACGTGGGCCACCGGCAGCTTCGGTTCTGCCGTCTACTGCGACGCGGGGGCCAGCCACGTCGCCATCCAGGATGACCCGACCTTGCAGATGGGCGACGACTTCACCATCGAGCTGTGGATGTGCCCGACCCAGCTAGCAACCAGCGCCGCGGACAAACGCCGCCGCCTGCTCAGCAAGAATGCCTACCCCAAAACGTGGATGACGCTGGACATCACCCCCGCAGGCATCCCGCTGCTCCAGATCATCGACGCCAACACGGCATCCTGCCACACCAAGGGAAAGGGCGCCATTCCCGAGAATGCCTGGACCCACCTCGCCATCGTCGTGGATCGCGCCAACCGCAAGGTCAACTACTACCTGAATGGCGTTCTCGACACCACGCAGGGCATCCCCGCCGAGTTCAAGGGGTCGCTCAGCATTGAGGGCAACGACCTCACCATTGGCTCCACGTGGCAGTCCTTCATCGGGCTTCTGGATGAGGTCAAGATCTACAAGCGGGCACTCCCCGCCGCCGAGGTCAAGGCCAGCTATGCCAAGGAGAAGGGCAACCGCACCAGCGCCGAGTACAAGCTCGTCGAGTAACGGAGCCCGTTGGCCTGAAGCAGCCCGACGCCAAGCGAGGGGATTCCATGCAATTGACCTACCGAGGGGCACTACAGAGTGCAGCCCTGTTCGCGCTCACGCTCCTCGCGCCCGGATGCCGGACACTGCCGGGCGGTGCGGCAGCCCGACGCCTGCCCACGGTCGAGATCCTGATCGGCGGGCGGATGGAGGGATCAGGCTATATCGCCGACGCGGGCGGAACGGTCGTCACGGCCGATCATGTGGTGCGGCAGCACACCCG
>JABGQJ010001115.1 GCA_018648945.1 Victivallales bacterium | reverse complement strand
CGAGCATGCCATCAGCCGCCATCGCGGCTGAGGATCTGACCGCCGAGCAGCTTGTCGATCGGGTCCTTGCGTCAAAGGCCAAATACCGGACTCTGGCCGGGACGGTGGAGAAGACGCTATCGGAGAAGCGCGGCACCGATGAGTGGCACGCGAAGTCCAAGAGGGTGATCACCTGGCGGTGGCGAGCAAAGGAGGACGTCTGGTTCCTCGAGCTCGTGGAGCAAGGACGCCAAGGCGCAGTAGTGACGAGGTATGCCAAGAGGAAGGACTGCCTGAAGATGTTCGAGAGCGTGGGCGGAGGACGTGGCTCCGGCAAGGTCGCTTCGTTCACGAAGCATGATGACCGGCACATGGGGGTCTTGACTCCGAATGGGGTCCTGTGGGACCCTCTCGGATACTCCTGGGATGCCTATGTGAAGGGAGCCCAGAAGCTGGTCCGCAAGGAGAGTATCTACTATCTGACATCATCGGTCATCGGGGGGCGTGCAGTCGTCACCATCGCGGTCGATCCAGACCACGGCTACCTGCCGACCATGTACGACGTGAAGTACACGGGGAAGCGGCACGGGTCCATGCGGTACTCCGCCAGCGACTTCAGGGAGGTCGATGGCCTGTGGGTCCCCTCTCGGTATGCGATGGCTTTCTCCATCCCCGATGGCAAGGACATCCGGGGAGAGTTCAGGGTGACGGAGATTGCCGTCAACCGACCCATCCCGGACGAGAAGCTCGATTTCCAGTTCCCGCGCGGCGCGCAGGTCTCCTATGAAACGAAGCTGCTCAAGCTCAAAATGGCTCTGGAGCGCTTGCCCAAGAGAGCGGAGAAGATCCCGGCGCCGTTGCCGCCCGTTGCCGCTCCCTCCTCGCCTGTGCCCCCCGCTTCGGCCAGTTATAGCGACACTGCAACTGTGCCGGAGGCGTCTGCCAGTGGCGAACCGAGCCGTCCCCGTGCCCAACCAACGGCGGCGGACGGCGATCCGCCAGGCGAAGCCAGCCGATGGACACTGCTCTACTCCATCGTATCTGGCTTCCTCTTGGTCGCTGTGGTCTTCGTTCTTCTCCGTCGTGCGAAGACGAATGGGCGAGAAGGAGCGCAGTAAGTCTTCTTGGCAGCGATCGTGCGCTTGCCAGCCGAGCCGTTACTTCGTGGTAATGGCCCTGACGGCCTCCTGGAGGCAGCGGCGCGTGGCGAGCTCGGGGTAGGTCTGGGCGAGGTCGCGGAGAACGGGTAGATCCTGGGAGATCCCGATTCGGCCGACGGCGACGGCGGCCTGGCGGCGCACGGCGGGGGCATTGGCGTAGTCGCCGAGAGTGCGGACAAGATCGGGGAACACGGTGCGGTCGCCAAGCTGGCCGAGGGCGTGGGCCACGGCGGCGCGGTGGAAGGGCTTCATGGCCTTGAAGGCCCAGTGGTCGGGGGGTGGGTTGGTGCCGAGATCGGCCTCGCGCTTGCCTTGCACGAGAAGAGCGCGGAGCAAGGGCAGGGACTCGCGGTCTTGGAGCTGGCCGAGAGTTCGCGCCAGGAAGAAGCAGACCCACGAGCGGGTCTCGCCAGCGGGTTGCGCGGCGAAGTGGGCAAGGCGGGCGCGGATGCGTCCGGCAAACCGGGGATCGTGGCAGACCACCGAGAGGATCTGCGCCGCTCGCGCGGCCGGCTCGTGGCGGCGGATGTGCCCCTGGGCATGGGGGGACGTGGCGACGGCGGCGATGAGATCATCGGCGGCCTGCGCCTGCGGGTCGCCGAGTTGGGCCAGGCAGGTCTCGATGGTCGCTTCGCACCGACCGCTGCGCCGAATTGCGCGCGCGGTGAGCGTCTCGTAGGCGTCCAGTTCGTAGAGCAGGCCCCGGTCCTTGTCGATGGGGATGGAGCGCAGGAAGATGGGCACGAGCGCTGCTGTGCCGGCGGTCTCCAGCCGGTCCAGGGCCTCCAGGATGCGGTAGTGAATCACCGAGGAATGGCAACCCATGAGCCAGGTGTGGTCGCCGCAGTTGAAGGTGTAGATGCTGAAATCGGCCAACTTGGGCACGATGTCGCGAAGCACCTGTTCGGCGTCGGGCGTGCCGATTCGCCCCAGCGCTTCCGCCGCGGTGGCGGCTAGGTAGACGGGACGTTGCTGCTTGCCTTCCTCGTGCCCTGCTCCCATCCGCGTCTGGACGATGTTGGCCTGGAGGATGGTGGCCAGTTGGGGAATGGCCTCTGCATCGCCGAGCTGGCCAAGAG
>JABGQJ010001114.1 GCA_018648945.1 Victivallales bacterium | reverse complement strand
GGAACAGCCGCTGCTCTTGCGTCCGATAGAGATTGGCCTCGGCATCCGTCGTCTTGACGGTCCAGGCCGTGCAGTCGGTGAAATGGGCGATGGGTGGGTGTGCCTCGGCTCGACCCTCCATCTCGTAGGGGGGCTTCGCAACCGGGCCGGGCTTGGGGTCGGTATTACTGCCGGGGTGGGGCATGGCCAGACTCCTCGGGATGCTGACAGTCAGTGCTGCCAAGATCAGGAACGATAGGGTGCTGCCACGATGCATGGGTCTCTCCAGGTGTGTCGGATACCGATTACCCGAACGTATCGTGGGCCATGCCCGATGGCAACCCATCCCCCATGCCTCTATCTTCTCCCCAGTTCACCAACTGCCCAGGATTGCCCCCATGCCTTCCCAGCCGCTTTCCCTTGCCTTGGTCCAGATGGCCTCCACCCCGGGCTGGCAGCCCAACCGGTCCACCGTGCAAGCCGTGCTCGCCGAACACACCCAGCCAGAAGACCTGGCCGTGTTCCCGGAGTGCGTGCTCTGCCTGGGGCGCGGCCGGACCGTCCGCGAGACGGCGCGGACCGCCGCAGAGACCGTGGCCGACCTGGGCTCTCTCTGCGCCCAGGCGGAACGGGCGGCAGTCTTCGGTGGCGTGCCGGTGCGCGAAGACGACGGCGTGCGTAACAGTTCTCTGTTCTTCTCGTCAACGGGCAAGCTGCTCGGACGCTACGACAAAATGCACCTCTTCCGGCTCGATCCCGATGGTCCCGGCGGCATCGACGAGTCTCGGGTGTACGCGGCGGGCACGGAACCGGTTGTGATCGATCACAACGGCTGGCGGATCGGCCTCAGCATCTGCTACGATCTCCGCTTTCCGGAGCTGTTTCGAGCCTGGGGACCAGTGGATCTGGCTCTCTGCACGGCCGCCTTCACCGCCGGGACGGGCCTGGCCCATTGGGAGGTGCTTCTGCGGGCGCGGGCCATTGAGAACCAATGTTACGTCGCCGCCGTCGGGCAATGCGGCATGAACGCCGAGACCAGCATCGAACACTTCGGGCACAGCCTGCTGGCCGATCCCTGGGGCCAAGTCCGCGCCCAGGCCGGAGAAGGGGAGGGTGTCTTGCGCGTTTCCCTCGATCCCGACCGCCTGCACGATGTCCGCACCCGCCTCCCCGCGCTACAGCACCGGGTGCTGTAGGGCGCAATGCAGAATGCAGAAGTGAGAATGCAGAATGATCTGGGAGGGAAGGACTGAGGGTCCGTGCGAGTCCCCGCTTCCCGTTCGCTGATCGGCGCGGCTCTCCTCCCACCCCCCCTGGGAGCGCGGGCGTCTCGCCCGCATCCGGAAGCAGGCGGGTCGCTGCTCATCCACCGCACGCCCTACACGCTCGACTCCAATCTCAGCGCTCCCTTGGCCGGCGAATGCCGCTCGTTCAGCGACTGGCGATGCCCACCCGCCCCCACGCGGGCTTGTCCACGGTGGGCTCAGGCGGACCAACGCCTACAGAATGCTAGTTGCCGGGGTCTGAATTCAGCTTGGCGGCGTCCTTGCGCGGATGGCGATCCCGGATGGCCTTGTCCCATCCCTCGGCATTTCTCCTCACTGCCGACGGCAAATCCGGGCGATGGGCGAGAGCAGAGAAGTAGTCCCGTAGGTCGATCCCGCCAGCCCTTTCCCCTCCCTCAACGATCATCTGCGCCAAGAGCTCCACCATGGTGGAGGATGGCTTGCGGTCCAGAGACCCAATCGCCAGAGCCTGGCACTCCTCCACGCCTTTGGCGCATTGCACGAAGCCGCGGGGGAAGTCACTCTCTGCCGGGTATGCTTCGCAGAGCTTGGCCATCTCGGGGAACACCTCGCCGAGTCCATGCTGGATGCTGATCTCCCGCATGATCCTCCGCTGTTCGCCCTCGTCGGTCTGCGGGGTCAACTTTGCCAGTTCCTTGCGCACTACCGACAGTTCCCGGGGGTAGCTGAACCGAGGCAAACCAGGCAGAGTATAGCCCCAGAAGCCGTAGGGGAGTTCCGCAGGACCGCCCCGAGCGTGGCCACACCCGATACTGAGACGTCGCGTGCCGTCGGAGTAAGCAGGCTCCGCTTTGAGCCCAATTCGCCCTTCGCGCATGGTGAACGTCAATCTGGAAAAGGGACCGTCGCGTGTCCCGTCGCCGCTGGCTTGCTGCACCATCATGACATGTGCTCGGTCCGTGTTCAGCTCGCCCTGTAGACTGCTATGCGTTTCTT
>JABGQJ010001113.1 GCA_018648945.1 Victivallales bacterium | reverse complement strand
CGCAGAGGGCCTCGGCACTGGGCCCGCCTTCGTCCACATGGAGTTCGAGCGCGGCGAAGCCCATGTCGAGGTACTCGCGGTAAGGGATGTAGCCCACGGGGTGCTGATGCATGATGCAGCCATCCAGGGAATCCACGATGCGTTGGTCGCAGGGAGCGATGAACTCGGCGAACAAGTCCGGACTGAGCAGGGCAGCAGCATCCTCCTGGTGCCAGACGGTACCTGCCGGCGCCCACATGCTGTAGTAGAAGGAGCCGATCCCACCGTGGAAGGCCGGGATGCGGTCGGTCTGCAGTTGTGCCCAGCCCAGCCAGAGATCGGTGAGTCGCTCGGCCGTCTGCTGGACCTGATCGGGCGTCTCCAGCATGGCGAACACCATCGCTTCGGGACCGTAGAGCACAGCCAACAGGTCGCTGACGCCGCGCATGCGGGTGGTGGCCAACGGCCACTTGCCGGCGGACGCTGCGGCCAGGGCATCGAGAAACGCCACGAGCTTCCGCGCCCAGGGATCGCCTGGCGAGAAGGCGGGGACGCAATCCGGCCCCGTGAAGCCAAGCGGAGCATGGGCGGCGATGGAGCCGCTGGCCTGGTCGGCGACCAGAGGGCAGCCGAGTGCGGCCTCCAGCCAGGGAATGCCCCAGAATGGCGTGCCAGCCCAGATGAAATCCCCGCCGCAGGACTCGTAGGCCTGCGCCATCGCCACGGAGTCCGCAGTGTAGTCTGCCACGCAGAAGTCATCGGGGCGGAGGGGACGCCCTTCGGGCACATGCCTGGCTGAGGGGTAGCGGTGCAGAGGATACTCGCTGCCCAGGAAGAACCCGAGCAACGGGCGCGGATTGCGCCGGGCGTAGAACTCCCCGAACTGCTGCACCCGGGCCTCGATGCCGGGGCGCACATCGCACGTGAAGAGAGCCATCTCATTCGTCTCCGTGGCCACAGCCGTTAGCCAAGCACGCGGCGCATATGGGCGAGGATCATCTCGACGCCCTGTTCGCCAAGCTCGGCGCTGGCATCGACCGCGCTGGCCGCGTACCACTGCTCGTCGGAATGGCGATCCATAGCGACCGTGTCGGGGTAGAGGGCCATCATCAGGGAGGTCTCGCCTTGGCCTGCGTGGTCGAAGGGGTAGGCAGCGAGAATCTCGGCGTCCATCAGGGGGTGTCCCTGGATCCAGCTAAAGGGGTCGCTACCTTCGGCGTGGGCCTCGTAGTAGTTGGCCATCGCGGGGTCTCCCCACCAACCATCGCCCCTGGTCTCCTCCAGGAAGGCAAAGGTGGCGCGTCGGGCCGCGAACTTGAACGCAAGGTCAGTGGGCATCCCAGCCGCAAAGTTCTCGGACTGGTGGTGGATGAAGAAATGGAGGTTGCGGAAGCCGACGCGGAGCAGGCCGGCGAACATCTGCTCGGCCATGGCACGCAGCACGGCGGAGTCCACGTGAACAGAGCCATTCCGCTCCGGCTTGGCCACCGCGAAGCTGGCAGCGCCGTAGTAGAAGACAGGGAGGACGACGAGATCCATCTCCTTTTCCAGGCGGGCGAGGCAGCCCTCCACAGCCAGTGTATCCATGCCGACGGGCAGGTGTTCGGCGTGGTACTCCAGCACGCCGAGAGGCAACACGACCGGCCAGTTCTCGTCGATGGCCTGGCGGATCTGGTGGGAACGCATCAGCTCGTAACGCATGGGATATCCTCCGGTATGCTCGTTTGGGATCTAGTCTTTGGGGCTGTCGATGATGAATACGTCTCGAAACTCGGCGACCTCGCCCCGGGTCACGTGCAGGCTCAATCGGCACTCGTACAGGTCTTCCTTCAGGGGCACGACGCTGGTCATCTCGTCGTTGACCAGCAGGACGACCCGCTTGCTGCCCAAGCGGAACTCCAAGTCCAGCCAACCCATGGGCTCGGGGGTCTTGATCTCGGGCAAGGGCATATCGCTCCCCTCGGCGCCGCATCTGTAGCCGCTGATGGCAGGCCACCGCTTCCACTGGAACCACCAGCGCTCCCTGCCTTCGCCATCCACCAGGCTGATCTGGAGAGAGCCGGTACCGGGAATGCGGGTCTTCAGTTTGACCTGGCAACCCGGTCCCAGCTTCTGGCGCAGAATCAGGGGATTGGCCCCGCCTGGTGCCCGGATGGCGGGGGTGGCGGTTTCCTCGTCAGCTGGTGCGGCACGCCAAGGAGACTGGCCACCATCCCAGTAGCCCAGCGAAGCGGAACGAGACACGGGGGGGGA
>JABGQJ010001112.1 GCA_018648945.1 Victivallales bacterium | reverse complement strand
CACGACCAGCTTGACCTCCAGTTCGGGCGACTTGAGCAGCATTGCCAGCGCCCAGGTGTCGTCGATATCACTGCCGATGTCGGTGTCGAGGATGACGGGAATGGGGGAGGCGGACATCGTGGTGTTCCTTGTCGTGCCGTGCCTGTGGGGATGCGCGGGTTAGCGGCGAGACCATAGGGTCGTTCAGCCCATGTGCAAGGATGCCCTCCGAGCGTCGGATCGTGTGCGTGGGGCTGCTTGCCAACGGCACCGAGCCACGATATATACCCAACCGACTCTTGAGCTTCGCTGAGTATGCAAGGAGAATGACCGATGATACGCTTCGAACGTCCCGCGCTGGCTCTCTTCACGCTGGTGGCATTGCTTGGGTCGGGGAACTGCGTGGCGGCGGAGCCTTCTCCGATCACGAATGGTGGCTTCGAGCAGGGGGATGCTGAAGGGGTGCCCGCGGACTGGGAGACCTCTGGCGGCAAACTGACCACGGAGATTGTCCATTCGGGGGAGTCCAGCCTGCGGATTGTCCACACGGGCGAACGGAAGCTGAGTCACTTCAACCGTTACTGGCAGCCGAAGAGCGGCAACCAGGGGGCCATGCTGCCGGTCCTGAGCGGCGAGATCTCCATCTGGTATCAGGTGGTCGGCGCAACGAAGGCGAATATCTGGCTCGGGGTGATTCCCATGTCCGCCGACCCGTGGGAGAACACGGGGAGTCCCCGAACGGGGTTCACCGTCCCCAACGCACATGTGGGCGACGGGCAATGGCATCAGGCCGTCGTGACCTACGACTACTCGGCCAGCAGTGCCGTGAAGTGGGTCCATGTGTCGTGCTTCATCAGGGGAGAGGCGGCTGATGTGTGCATCGACGACATCGAGTGGGCGCGGCGTGGGATTGGCATTGCCAGCCTGGATCTGGTCCGCGATGGCGAGGGGAACCTGTCCGCCAAGGCCACGGTGCGGAATGTCGGCAACATCACCCTTCCGGGCGCCGTGGCCCAGATCGTGTTGCCGGATTCGCTGTCGCTCGCGCCCGGTGAAACGACTGCCAAGACTGTTTTCGCCGACCTTTCCTATGGGGAAGGCGGCACGCGTGTGCTGGAGTGGCGCTTGACCGGATCGCCCCGCGAGAACGAACGGCTTGCGGCCATCGTGAAGACCCGGGGATGCATCGCCGCAGTGGACCGCGCTCTCTCCGCAACTGGCTGCACGGGCTCACTGCGCCCGATCCCAGCCGCCGGGGTCCATCCGGCGGCACCCCGGCCGGTCGCGGTCGACAAGGCACCCGCAACTCCCGAGTGGTTCAAGAATGTCACCCGGGTCGCCTATTCGGATCTGGGCAATACCTGGCGGGGAGGAGACTGGCCGGACAAGGTCATCGCGGATCTGGGAAAGGCCGGGGTGCAGGTCTTCTACTCGCGCGCCCACTCGGGCGACGGTTGGGATGGCGTGGGTTGGCGCAGTTCCTTCAGCGAAACGGCGCTGGGCAAGGCCACCCCGGAAGGCTGGGCGGGGGTGGGGATCTCCCTCGCCGCCGAGGAGGCGCATTCAGGGAAGAACTCGGTCCGGATTGAGCACGGGCTCGGGC
This sequence comes from Victivallales bacterium, assembly GCA_018648945.1. Next base: position 650 of record JABGQJ010001112.1, on the reverse strand, counting down.
GCAGGGAGAGCTACCTGATCCGGCGGTGGACCGGCCGAAGTGGGCAACAGGAGGCGCTGCTTGACGCCCGCAAGGGAACGGCTTCGTTCTGGTACAAGGTCACGCATATGAAGGACGCGAGCATCTGGCTCGGGGTCTTGCCCATGTCGGCGGCCCCGTGGGAAGACACGGGACTTGCCCGCGTGGGGATCACCATTCCAGCCGATCACGTCGGGGACGGCGCCTGGCACCAGGCGAAGGTGCCCTTCGATTTCAGCGATAAGGAGAAGGTGAAGTGGATTCATGTGGGGTGCTTCATGAGAGGGACGGAGGCGGGCGTGCTGCTGGATGACATCGAGCTGTTGGGCGTGGACCCACAGCCCGTGACCAATGGTGGCTTCGAGAGCCAGGGGCGCACCGGGGACAGAACGAGGGAGCTGGCCGATCTCTGCCACAAGAACGGCATCCGCTACCTCGCCTACTTCCTGGGCATGAGCGAACCGGCGGATGTCTCGCGAGACCATCCGGACTGGAAGTGCGTGGGGGCTGACGGCAAGCCTCTGGCCAGATTTTGCCCCAACAATCCAGGCTATCGCCAGTTCATGAAGGACCGGTTTGCGGAGATCATCACGGACTGTGGCGTGGATGGCATCTTCATTGACATGCACAAT
>JABGQJ010001111.1 GCA_018648945.1 Victivallales bacterium | reverse complement strand
ATGTTCCAGCATTAGAAAAATTAATAGAATAAATTAAAGTTAAATTTGATCCCCCCTGCGCAGTTCCTTGCCATCGACGGTGCGGCAGACGAGTTCCTCGCGCCAGTCGCCGAGGATGTCAGCAGCCAGGCAGGGGTTCGCCTTGGTCCCGTTGTTCTGGGCACAGCCAAAGGCCTTTCCCTCCAGGATGGGCACGGTCTTCTCGGTCGCGATGTCCCATTTGGCGATGGTGACTCCGCTCAACACTTCCCGCAGCAGATCCCCATCCCACCAGATGCCCATGTTGCACCAGGGAGAGGAGTCGGCGATGATCTCGCCTTTGCTGCTGAAGAGTTGTCGCACGCCCCGCCCGGCTGCCCAACACTCGTAACCGGGATACCTCGGATCCACATCCATCGACATGCCTCGTCCGACGTCCGAGCTGGGCCTGCTCCAGAGGACCTTTCCCGTTGCGGCATCCCGCAGATTCACCGCATGCGGGTGTTTGGGGTGCTCGTGGATGCCCCAGACCTCCAGCCCCGGCCGCGCCGGATCGATATCGGACACATGAATAGCATCGCCATGGCCCAGGCCGGTGGAGTAGAGGCCAGTACCATCGTCATCGATGGTGCAGGCCCCGTAGACGATCTCGTCCTTGCCGTCGCCATCCACATCGCCCACGGCCAGATTGTGGTTCCCCTGGCCCGTGTAGGCCTTGTTCCCCGGCGTACCATCGGCACTGTCGAAGACCCAGCGAAGCGACAGCTTGCCGTCCCGCCAATCCCAAGCCGCCAGCACCGAGCGGGTGTAGTAGCCCCGGCACATAATCAGGCTTGGGCGTTCCCCATCCAGGTAGGCCACGCCCGCCAGGAAGCGATCCACGCGGTTCCCGTAGTCGTCTCCCCAGATCGCCTTCATCTGGGCCCGCGTGTGCTGCGGCCCTGGTGTGCGGGGTGGCACATAGTCGGTCGTGGCCAGCGCCGCGCCGGTGAGCCCGTCGAACACGGTCAGGAACTCCGGCCCGCGCAGGATGTAGCCATGCTCGCTGCGGTGATCAGCCTCGGCGTCCCCCAGAACCTTGCCCCGACCATCGACCGTGCCATCCGCCGTCTTGCAGGCGACCTCTGCCCGACCGTCGCCGTCGAGGTCGTAGACGATGAATTGCGTGTAGTGCGCGCCCTCGCGGATATTGCGGCCTAGATTGATCTGCCAGAGGCGCGTGCCGTCCAGCTTGTATGCTTGAAGAATGGGCGGATCAGTCTCACCAGCATGGGAATTGTCGTGGGCTCGCCCTGCTTGGTGGAGGACGATCTCATACTGTCCGTCGCCATCGAGATCCCCGACCGAGGCGTCGTTGGGCAGGTACCCGTCCGGCGTTTGCAGGGGTACAGACAGGTAGGCTTTGGGGGGTGCTTCGGCGGGGATCGAGACCGCAGCGCTGGGCTTCCCTTCCTTGCCTGCCACGACTGCACGGACCATGTAGCGCGATGGCAGGGCCATCTTGGCGGCTTCGTGGACCCAGTTCGTCCCCTTCGCCAACGGCTGGGCCGTAAGTCGCACCGGGTCACTCTCACCAAGGGCTCGGTAGACGTGGAAGGACACGCCCACCGGGTCGGTCGCCAGCAACCGCCAACTCAGGTAGACGGATCGGTCCGCTCGGACCACCGCCACCAAACCACGATCCAGGCTCTCCATTTGCCGTGTGGCCCCGAGTACGGAGACCATGGCGCAGAGCCAAACGCCCAACGCCCAGCGGGGGCGGCATGTGTGACCCTGGTTTTCTGCTCGTCGGATAATCCCTACTGCCATTGCGGCTCTCCGAGGTATGCTCTGTGGAGTCGTGTCATGACGCGGCCACTGGCCTGTCCCGCTGGGCCGTCGATTCGGCAGTTCAAGGGAGGCGTTGCCTACAGTCTGACAATCATCTGGGCAATCCGTGCCCTCAGCTTGTCATAGCCCTTCGCCGACTTGAACAGGAAGTCTCCCGAGCCCCCAACACCAGTGCCGCTCATGCCTTCGCCGGCCCAGGGGGCAAGGGACTTGATCTCGGCGAGCAGGGCCTTCGCTTCGGCCTTGACACCCTTGGGCGCAGTGGACGACTTGAGCTCCCTCTCCAGCGTGAGCACGTACCTGTAGTCATCCGTGCCCTCGCGGGCAATCTCGAAGTTCACCGCAGGGACCAACCCCTTGGGCGATGGGTACACCACCGAGTAGACGCTACGCTTGGCCAAGGGGTTGTTTGGGTAGGGCACGAAGG
>JABGQJ010001110.1 GCA_018648945.1 Victivallales bacterium | reverse complement strand
CACTCAAGCCCGGTCTCTCTGATGTACTCGATACGGTCGGAGGTGTCGCCGCAGATGTGGAGGATCAGGGGGCAGCCGATACGCTCGTGGAGTTCCTGGTGGATTTCGGCCAGGAATTCCCGGTAGGCATCCGGGGAGCAGAGATCGCGGGTGCAGTGATCGGCGAGAGTCAGGGCGTCTGCCCCGTGCTCGATCTGGGCCTCCGCAAAGGCGACGGTGACTTCGATGAGCTGTCGCATGGCCTGCTTCGCTCGGTCGGCACTGAGCAGCGTGGACATGAGGAACTCCTGGACGCCGAAGACATGGTAGCCGAGGGTCCAGGGACCGAATACCTTACCAACCACCGCTGCCTCATCCCCGACGCCGTCCTTCAGCAACTGCAACGCCTTGAGCGGTACGGTGCAGCTGGGCGCCTTGAGGAAGTCCGAGGGGATGCGGATGGGGTCGTCGATGGAGGAGCATATGGGGTGGCCATCGGGCATTCGCCCACCGTCTCCCCAGTCCATTTCGCAGCCAAGGGCTGCTGATTCGTGCCATACGCTGAAGAGAGGCATGACATTGTCATAGCCAAGAACCGTGTGCCCTGCTGCTGCCAGCCTGGCCATCTGCTCGGCATCCAGATGTGCCTCGGGGAAGGTGACCCCGACTTCGGCCAGCAGGTCCGTCGTGACGATCGAGGTCGCGCTGCCAATGCCCACTCGTGGCGTGTCGTCGCGGCGAAGGCTGGCTAGGAAGATGTCTCTTGGTTTCATGCGTTCCTCCGCGCCATCAGCCTGGAGTCGAGGGGGGAGCGTTGGTCGTGCTCCCCTTTCTCCTGAAGCCCCCACGTACCCAACGGAGCACGTGGCTCGAGCCAGCGAATGCGAGCCAGTACACGCAGAAGGCGGTGGCTGCGAATAGGCTGGGCAGCAGACTCGCGATTCCGGTGGGAACACAGAGTGCCGCGATCACTGGGAAGGCCAGGGCCGTGGGCTCCCACCACGAGAACTCGATCCGTCGCCGCAGAAGGTGGAGCCCGCTCGTAACCGCAAAGGACAGGCCGGCAAGACCCACTATGTTCGCTGCGTAGACCGCGCCCGTGCCCAGTACGGCCGCAAAGGACATCGGGCCGCTAGCACCACCGCTGATGATGCATTGAGCCGTGATGGCGGCAAGCACGACCACCGCGATTACCGCAGGCATGGCCAGGAAGACGATGCCATACAGCGTGGCGGCAACCGTGTGTGAGACAAAGAACGCTGCTGTGTCGAGTAGTTTCATTTCTGTCCACTGGATGGGAATCCGCGCCGGGGGTCCCGAGAGAGTTGAGCCTAGCGCTTGTGTCCTGGGAGTGCAAGCAGTGTCTTCCTGCTTGCGGCACCAGGCGCCGGGAAGCCCCGGCCGGGGTGGGGTCCCGACCAGCTGAAACGATCTGTCTGGCATTTGCTTGTGAGGTAGAGAACAGCCAGTGGCTCGTCGTCATCTCTCAGAACCACCGACCATCCACCGCGGACCGCAGGGATGCTTTGGAGTGCGGCGCTCTGCGCCGCTTTCCACCACGCGTTGCCCCGGATGAGGGGCGCAGTTTGGCAGAGAGGCGAAGATGCGGGAACAGGGGAGAACAAGCCTGTTGGTGTCACAGAACGTCACCGGCCAGACAGGTTCGGGACGGAATGGGAAAGCGGCGCAGAGCGCCGCACTCCAAAGCGGCTGCGCCGCGCGGAACAGGCATCTTCCTGGCGCTGTTCAGCCCGAACAACCTGAAGCTGAAACCACATGGACTGGAAATGCTGCGTCTGCATCGGTAATGTTGCTCAAGCACCGGCGTTTGGTGCAGGAATGCCCGCCGGTCGGGGCCATCCCGCAAGAATCGCTCGATGGCCAGCATCCCCTGCCATCGGAAGAGAGAGCACATCATGATAGCTGACCGCCACGATTGGCCGCACGCCCCAGTTCACCGACTTGGCGAACGCGGTGCCTACATGGTCACAGGAGGAACCTACGGCAAGCGACACCACCTAAGCAGCCCAGAACGGCTCGATGACTTCCTGGCGCTGCTGTTCCGCCTGGCTCGCCAGTTTGGCTGGGAACTGCAGGCGTGGGCAGCCATGGCCAACCACTACCATATCGTTGCGCTGTCCCCGGAGCATCCAGAGACGTTGCGGGAATTGCTGGCGCGTCTGCACCACGAGAGTGCCGTCGCTCTGAATGCAGCTGACGGCACGCCTAACCGGAGGGTCTGGTACGAGTATTGGGACA
>JABGQJ010000111.1 GCA_018648945.1 Victivallales bacterium | reverse complement strand
TCAAGGATATCCGCAACGGCTGGGTCCGGGACATCAAGGTCCACAATGCCGACAGCGGCGTATTCATCGGCGGAGCCAACAGTACGGTGACCGGTGTGGTGTTGACATCGGCCAGAAAGCCCAATCCTCTCCGCACCAGCACCGGGCACCACGGCATAAGCCTCAAGGGAACGGATCTGCTTCTGGCCCATTTTGACTTCCGCACCAAGTTCATCCATGACATTACCATGGTCCGCAGGTCGGCGGGAAATGCAGTCCACAGCGGGCGTGGCATCGATCTGGCCTTCGACCACCACAAGTACGCCAACCATGCGAACCTCTTCACCGACATCGATGCCGGCGTGGGGACCAACATCTTCCATTCCGGCGGCGGCGCCAAGCTGGGCCGGAATTGCGGGGCTTGGAGCACGTGGTGGAACATCCGTACCCAGCGCCCCGTCCGCTTTCCCGCCCGCTGGGCACCGGAGATGATCAACATCATCGGGGTCCGCCCCAAGGGCAAGTCACAAACTGCGTTGGACGGGCGCTGGTATGAGGGGATCGAGCCCGCCAAGCTGCGTCCCCAGAACTTGTACGAAGCCCAGTTGAAGCGGCGACTGGGTGCAATGCCCCCCTCTCGTCAAGGGGCTGCACCGCGATAAAGAGCAATGCTGCTCGCAACCGGGAATGAAGACAACAATGGTGGGACAAGATGAATCGCAGCGCCACACGCCACAGCGTGCTGCGGTACTGGTTTCTGTAGCAGTGGCCTTCTCCTTGTTGGGTGACCAAGCCCTCTACACGATCCTGCCAACGCACTTCGAGGATCTAGGGATTCTCGGCTTTCAGGTCGGCATCCTGCTTTCCGTGAATCGCTGGATCCGCCTGCTGACCAATCACGTTGCCGAGAGACTTGTCGGGCGATTCCACGCCACGTTCATCCTCGTGCTGGCTCTTACCGTCGGTGCTGGCACCAGCCTGCTATACGGGATCGTCAGCAACTTCACGATCCTCCTGCTTGCGCGGATGACGTGGGGGCTGTGTTGGTCTTTTCTCAGACAGCTGGGAACGATGGTCGCCGTAGACAGCGGCGGCGATCACTCGGTCGGCCGGTCGGTGGGCCTCTTCCACGGGATCTCCCGCATGGGCTCCATCGCCGGTTTTCTCCTCGGCGGGTTGCTGTACGAGCAGGTGGGGAACACGCTGACCTTCGTGATCCTGGCCGCAAGCTCCATGTTGGCAGTTCCGGCCGCCATTGCTGCCGGGGTGCATCGGCATGTCCACACATCGCAGTTCATGAATCCGGAACCCACCGACGCAGGACATCGCCGATACAGCCTGCTCCTGTGTGCGACCGTTTCAGGATTGGCGTTGTCGGCGGTGGCAGCGTCTCTTGGCTATTCGCTGCGGGAGAAGATCGGTCAGTCCGTCACGATGGGGTCGATCGTCGTTGGAATCGTTGTCATCAATGGCATCCTGTTGGCTTCCAGGCACATCGTCGGCACGTTGGGGGCACCGCTTATCGGGCATGTTCTCGACCGGATTGGGCACAAGCGTGGCACGACGGTCTTCATGGCGGCCGCGGCGCTCTCTCTGCTCGCGGCATCGGTTGTGTCTCTCCTGCCAGTTCTGCTTGGCCTGCTGCTCTGCTTCTTCGTCTGCGCCACAACGGTTCATCTGTCGTTGACCTCGCAGGCCGGGAAGCAGGGCTCCAAGTCCTTCGCCCGTTTCGCGTCGGCATCGGATCTGGGTACAGCGGCCGGCCCCGCACTGATATGGCTTGTCCTTGAGTTCTTTGCAGAACCGGCGCTGCCGTTTCTGGTGGGGGGCGCTCTCTATGTCATCGCGTTCCTCCTGTCAGCAGCGGGGCGCGACTCGCGGCCAGGCAGTGTCGCATTGCCGCAGAAGGACAGATAGCTGGCAGGGCCTCGGGCCTTGGCCAGAGGCCGGATTCAACAATGGAGAAAGTGCATGAGTGCGATGGCCCTGATCTTGTTTGCCGTGGCGTTCCCGACCGGGTCGGTCGTTGTGGATGCGACCACGTTCGAGTCCGTGGGGCACTGGAACACCATGGCCTTTGAGTACGCCAGCGGGGGAAACCTGCTCATCGCCAACCAGCCCGATGCCCTGGCGCGGGCAACGGTTGACCTGCCGCCTGGCAAGCACAACGTCTGGGTGCGCCTGTGGGATGATGGGAACTACCCCGGACACTACGATTTCACCCTCGCGATCGGTTCCGAGGCCCGTGTTTTGGGCGACGTGGAGCCCCTGTTCGGGGGGATGATCTGGCAGAAGTGGGGAACGGTCGATGGCGGGCGCATTGCCTTGGAGGCGCGGCGGCCCGACAGCTTTGCCTCGCGGCTCGACGACATCGTGTTCACGACCGACCTGCCCTTCACGCCCATCGAGGGCGCCCGGCTGGCGATCACCAAGACCCGCGTGACGGGCGCATTTCCCCACGGTTCCGGGGCCGTGAGGGTCTCGGTCCGGGCCTTGGAGGACACGGTTGTCCCGAAGGAGATGGCCGTCATGTTCCACCGGCAACCCGAGCCCAGGGGGCAGCACACGCGCGTTCTGTCGCTGCGCATCGCCCTACCTGATGCCGGGCGCCAATGGCCGCGTGGGGAAACCGTGCAGCTCCCGGAGCAGACCCTGGCGGCACTGGCACACCTGCGCGCCGGGCGCTACGAACTCCGGGTTGGCCTGTCGCACTCTTCGCTCAGCGTTGGCGAGAGTGTGTGGACGACCACCGTGGCAGAAACCGATATGCCCAAGCCCTGCCGCGCCGAAGTGCGGGTGGTTGACGGTACACCGCGACTTTTCGTGGACGGCGAGCAGGAGCTTGGCTACGCGTTCCTCATGCACACCGGTGACTTCGACCGCCAGTACGGGTTGATGCGGGATGCGGGGGTCCGGGTTTTTACTCTGGGTGCCGGATTCGACGGCGACGAGCCCTACCTGCGGCTCCTTCGTCAGCAGCCGGAGGCGCTCATGTTCCCGCGCATCGGAGTCACTGCCGACCCCGCTTGGCAGAAGGCCAACCCGGACGAATGCGTGCTCTTCGACGATGGCTCCCGCGGGCCCCAGTCGATGTTCTCGGAGAAGTGGCTGGACGAGCAGTGCGAACGGGTGGAAGCGGGATGCAGACGCCTGCGCAGCGGCCCTTACGCCGACCACATCATCGGCGTGCACCTGTGCAGTGGAGTTTCGGCGGAGTGGCAGTCCTGGGGACTGTGGAGTGACCGCCGGGGCGATTTCAGTCCGGCGGCTCTGCGTGCCTGGCGGCTCTACCTGACGGATCGCTACGGTACGGACCAGGCATTGACGGCCGCTTGGGGGCGCCAGGTCGCGTTGGCACAAGCTCCCCTTCCCACCCGTGCCGAACGCGAAGCCGCGGCCCCCCCTCGGCGTGGGCGTGACTGGCAGCACGTGCAGGATTTCTACGACTTCTACTGGCGCGGTACGACCCGGGCTCTGACTCGCCTGGCGGCTGCGGCCAAACGAGGGGGTGGTCGTGATTTCCTGGTTGGCTTCTTCTACGGCTACGCCATCCAGTATGGCGGTAAAATGCAGGAGAGCCAGCATTTGGGCATGGGCTCGGTCATGGCCTGCCCGGACATCGACTTCTTCTCGGCCCCGGCGCAGTACTCACTTCGCAAGATCACGGGCACGAGTACGTTCATGTCGTTTACCGAATCGATCCAGCGCGTGCACGGCAAGCTGTGGTGGGAGGAGTCGGATCTACGCACCCATCTCGCGAACGCGAAGACCCAGGCTGGTTTGCGCACGGTGGAGACGCCATGGGAGAGTTGCCAGTTGCTCGAACGCGAGTTCGCTCAGGTCTGGACGCGGGGGACTGCCCTGTGGTGGTTCGACATGGAGGGCGGGTGGTTCGACGATCCGGCAATCCTGAAGCTGTTCCGCGAGCAGGTGCAGTTTGGTCGGGAAGCGCCCTCGGGCTGGCATCCCAAAGCCGAGGTCGCCGTCTTCATCGATGACAAGAGCAGCTACCGGATGGCCCCGGATGACGGCTTCCTGGGTGATGCGATCACCCAGCTGACGTGTCGCCTGCCGTACCTCGGTGTCCCGTATGACACGTACCTGTTGAGTGACATCGACCGTGTTCGCCCATACACCTGCTGCATCTTCCCCTTGGCCTTTGATCTGACGGAGAAGGAGCGGCGGGCCATCGAGAAGCGCAAGCGGGCGGGGACCACGCTCGTCTTCCTGGGACCTGCGGGGATCGGTTCCCGGAAGAACGGCATCGTGACTGAGGACCCGGCCGCGTCTCAGGCTCTGACCGGTCAGGTCCCCGGGCCTCAGGAGGAACGCACCCGGGCGTTCCCGGGCTGGACCTCCGTGTGCCTGCCCGCCAAACGGCCAAGCATTGCAGCTCTGCGCGAGATCCTGCGCCGCGCCGGCGTGCATATCTGGCACGACCAGGACGATGCCTTCTACGCCGGCCACGGGATCGTGGCTCTTCACGCCCGGACGCCGGGGACCAAGACCCTACACTTCCCCGGAACGGTGGTCCTGCGTGAACTGTTCGCCACAGGGGAGGGGGTGGAGAAGCGCGGCACAGACATTGCCTTCGACCTGAAGCCGAAGGAAACCCGGACGTTCCGCGTGCTGCCGGTCGGTGCGCGGTAGGGGGCCGAGCGCGGAGACTTCTGATCTGCACCCCCTCACCCGCGCGTTCAGGGGCAGACGAAGTGAAACGTGTTCTGCCTGAGCGCGAAGGAGCTCTCGGGTACATCCTCGCCGAGGACGAAGCCGGCGCGCTCTACGATCTTCTCCGGCCAGTGGTTGGCTTGGACCTTGCGCACGGCGACTGCGCGCGGGTCCCGGATGCTCTTCCCATCCACGCGCAGCACCGGGCTGCTGATCGAGATGCGGTCGTGCGGGTTGGCGAAGGCGAAGGTCAGGGCGTTTACCTTGCGGAGCGTCTGCTCGGGAACGGCGAAGGAGCATTCCCCTCGTTGCCCGGCGCGCAGTGTGCCGACCTCGTCCCCGTTGATCAGGACCGCCACCTTGCCGCTGGGGCTGTGGGCGGCTGCGATCACACGAGCCAGAGTGAAGGTCAGCGTGCCATCCTTGCCGGGTGGCTTGGCCTGGCGATTGTCGACGACCATGAGGTGTGACTGGGTCTCCCCACCGGGCATGCATCTCACCTCAACCTTGACCAGGCCATCGGCTGCCGAAGAAGAGTCCCACACGGCTTCGAAGCGGGCCCGGTAGAAGGGCCGGGAGACTTCGGTCATCGCCCGCCATTCGCCGCCGTTGACGGCGAGCTGGAGAGTCTCTCCAGGTTGCGGTTGGGCGAGGTCCGCAGACACGGTCAGGCGTCCCGATGCGCCTGCTCCGTAGGTGGGGGAGACGATGGCGACCCGTTTCCCCAGGCCCTTGTAGAAGCAGCTCAACTCGGTGCCCCGCACCTGGTAGATCATGTAGCCTGGTGGATGGAGGTCCGCGCACGGTCCGTTCCACCACGTCCCAGACAGCGCTCCATGTGCGCGGGACGGCACGGGGTCCTTCCTGGTGGATACCACGTGCGTATCGCCAACGAGTTGGAGTTTGATGTCGCGTTGCTCGGCCAGTTCGGCGAACCCCGGAATCGACCGGTCCAGCGGGTTCTCGGAGGCGGTGAGCACGATGCTTCCGGCACCGCGATTCGTCAGATCCTGCGCAAACCAGGCGCGATGTGGGGGGACCATCGTGTGGCTTGCCTTCTTGGCGAGATGGTAGACGACATCCACGGAGACGAAGTGCAGGCGTCCGTACTCGAAAGAGAAGAGGTTCGGACCCAGATACTCCCAATACATCGGCTTGCCGGCCCGGTGGTCCCCGAGTGGGAAGTCGTCGAGCCTGTAGCCCGAGTCGGTGTGATCCCCGGCGACGTTGTAGTAGGGCATGCGCAGGTGATTCATGATGCCCGTGTAGTTGCGGAAGAAGGCGTGTCCGGTTGCAGCAGGGGCGTTGAGCTGTTTGTCGAGATTGACCAGGTCCCCGCTGTTGAACACGAAGCGTGGCCGCGGCTTGAGTGCATTCACTTCCTTGACGAGTTGGCTGAGACCTGCCAACGAGCGAGTATCGGCGGAGACATGGGTGTCCGTCACTACCACGAACGTGTAGTCATCTTCGGGCTGTTCCGCTCGGCGCAGGCGGAAGTCCACTTTGGGGGCCAGTGGTCTGTACCAGTCCCCGATCACGTCGTGGTTGGCCGGGCGGGTGATGAAGAGGAAGACTGCATCGGGGGACGGCACGAGAGAGTAGCGGCCCAGTTTGTCTGTCTTGACCACCGAATAGCCATCGCTAACGGACACATTCGCTATCCCCGACTCCTTGGCGTCGAGGACCACTCGACCGCGCACGGTTGCCGGCACGGGGACGCCGTAGTTCGGTCTCGGGGTGTCGCGCGGGCGCAGTGCGAGGATGTCCGGGGGCGGGACGGGTTTCGGCAAGGTCCCCTTGAACGCTGCCTGGGTTGGTCGGTAGGAGAAGTCGCCAATCAGGCCGTCGAAGAACCACACGGGATACCCGCCGGGCCAGTCGTAGGAGCCCAGCAGGAACTGCCGATCGCCGATGAACCACTCGAAGGTCTCGGGTAGCGCGGCCCGCGCCGCGAGTTTGCCGTCGAGGAAGAGCAGCATGCCGTCCTTCCCCCAGGACGCTTTGATGTGCAGCCACCGGTCGCGTTTGGCGCTGTTTCTCGGCGCCATGCAGTGGATCCACTTCTTGGCGGCTAGTTTCAGACCGAAGCGCACCGTGTTCTGTGCTTTCACAAACTCGATGTTGATGGCCCCGTATTTGCCAACGAGGATGCCGTTGAGCACCCGTGGCTGGCAGCGGAACTCAATCGTGCCCTGTTTCTCCGAGGCGAAGGTCTTGCTGAAGCGGAGGACCCCTTTCCTTGCCGCACCACCGAGATCAAGAGCGTGCTTGCCATCGCGTTCGCCCGGCGAGATGCGGGCGCCCCCCTCAAGTTGAGCACGGACAGCCTTCGACGCATCCAGGACGGTCCGATCTTGCACCGTGCCGAAGTCGAAGCTCGCCTGCTGCGCGCCGCTTGCCGTTGTGAGCAGGTGAAGGCAGGCCCATATGGCGATGGTGGCTCTCTTCATGGCGGTTCACCCTCTGCGGATAGGACCCATGGCGACGGACGAGACCAGAATGCTGCACCATACCTTGCCTGGCCCCGTTTGGACACTCCACCGCCCATGCAGAGGCAATGCCTCAGTCACGGGTGAGGTCGGGAAGCGGGGCTAGCCCCGCATCCCGCCGGGGAGACTCGTCTCCCCGGACCCCACAGTGAGTGCGTTGGGGAGCGGAGTACCGCTCCCCAACGCGACCAACGGTCGGGGACAGGCATGGAGGGGGCGCGTATGGACGAAGCCCAGGTTGGGGAAGCGGGACTCACCACCCCACAAGGGGGGTGGCCTCGCGGAAGACACCCATCGGGCCATGCCCGTCCGGACCTTCTCGTGCGTTCCACAGGGGAGTGGCCTGGCACCCCCACCCGTGGCTGAACCATTGCATGAGGAGCCCACGGACGGGGGAGCAGATGCCCCGCTTCCGGGGACCGTCAGGTCCGCTCTTGGTCCCGCGCTTTGGGGCGTGACTGCGGGCGACAGAGGAGACATGTCTACTGGAGCACGAGGATGCCGGCCTTCGCCAGCGAGTGGGTGGCACCGGAACCGACCCACTGGAGCCATTCGTCGGCCTCCGTGCGGCGGACGCCGACGTTGAAGCCGAGCTTGAGTCCAGGTCTGTAGACGATTCCGGCGGCCTGGAGCGGGATCTGCCACTCCCCGGCCCAACTGCCGGCCTCGATGCGCGCGCGGAACTGCGTGGCGGCTTCCACCGCCTTGGCAAGGGCTGGGGATGCGCCGGCCTCGGTCACACTCTCGTGCGTGCCCCCGGCAAAGCCATGCACCACGAAGATCGGGCCGGGTTTGGGGCCGGAGAGATCCCGGAAGCAGACTTCCGCCGCATCGTCGGCCGTCCACGTGGCCCCCAGCTTCAGTTTGGCCGCATCCTTCACTGGGACGGTGATCGCGACTCGCAGATTGGCCCCGTCATGGCAGACCCGGAGCGTACCAGGCACCGTGCGGATCGGGGATCCGTTCGTCTGCTGACTCACCATCAGCGTGTCCTTTGGCCATCCACCGGCCTCCACCCTTGGGGCGGTGGCTTTCGTCTGCTTGCGGACAGGCTTTGGCGGCAGTGCCACTTTCGTGTTGACCAGCGGGGTCTCCCGCACGCCCGGAGCTTCGACAATCGGCCACGAGGCACGCAAGGGACTCGCGTAGGGGCCGATCTTCTCGACCGGGATCGGTTTGAAACCGAGTTTGAAGGCGGGGGAATTGGGCTTCAGCCGGTAGTCATCGTTGGCCGGATCGACGAACAGGGGATCGGCCACGACCGAATGCGTGTCAAACCCCTTTAGCTGCCATTGCTCCCAGGTCAGGCTCCCCGGCGTGTTCTTCATCCCGTATTGGCCGATGGTGACCGGTAGCCCGCCATGCCAGACCAAGTTGTGGTCGGAGGCATTGTCCGTGAAGACATTGCCGTCTCGCGTGCCGCACCTGTAGAGGACTGCAGCCGGGCTGGTATAGGAGATGATGTTGCGGCGGAACGTATTCCCGGTCATCTCCCAGATGGTGTCCATATCGGCCTCGACGAGCTGCGGATAGGCCTTGCGGTAGGCGGGCTTGGCCATGGCTTCCTGGAACGCCTTCCGGTGCCGGCCGAGAACCCAGTGCGTGCGGCCATGCCCCGAGTATTGCATCTGCTGCTTGGTGTGGTCGATGAAGATGTTGTTCTCCAGCAGATTGTCGCGGCCGGCATGGATGTGCGACCCGCCAAGGGTGGTGCGGGCGACGATGTTGCCGTAAACATGGGCACCGCTGTGGTCGTCGTCGAGATAGATGCCCCAGGCGTAGTGGGGGCTGGTCCAGGTGTCGCCCTTGCGGCCGTAGCCAAGCACATCGTGCACGTAGTTGTAGCGGATGATGTGGCCTCGGATGTGCCAGTTGCCGCCCACGTAGTAGCCGGCTGTGTCCTCGGTCTCCAGGTTCACATGGCGGATATGGTTGTACTCGACCACGCAGTCGTTGCCGCCGCCGAAGATGCCGCAGCGGGTGGTGTCGTGGATCAGGTTGTGGGACACCCGTAGGCCAACGCCGCTGAGCGAGATGCCGCAGCCGTGGCCGTTGAGCACGCCGATATCGTGCAGGTAGTTGTTGTCGGCGTAGTGCCCGGACGAGGTGAGCGTATCGCGGTCGGACTTGCTGCTATACAGGCGAATCCCGTCGTTGCAGATCCTGTAGAGGTCGTTGCCCACCACGCCGCAGTTCCGCCCGCCGCGAATGACCACGGCGGCGGACCAGGCGAGCTTCCCCCCGGTGTCGTGGATGGTGTTGCCGGCGATCAGGCAGCTGTCCGCATCACGCACGTCGATGGCGGTCCCATCGCATCCCTCCATGACGAAGCCGCGGAACTGGATGTGGTTGGCCTTGGGGCCGATGCTGATCAACCGGTCGAGGATCGGGGCCCGGAGGGTCGCTCCGGCCAGCGGGGCAGGAGGCCAGAAATACAGCGTCCACGTGTCCTGATCCAGGAACCACTCGCCGGGGGCATCGAGTTCCTCGGGCAGATTGCGGACGTAGAAGCGGTCCAGCGGCCGGATGCTCCGGCTTTGCGGATGCTTGGGGTCGGCAATGTTCTTGGTCAGCGTGATGGTGCCCTTCGCCGGGTCGGCGGATGCAATCCGGGCGCTGACGTTGTTCCAGTTGTAGCGGGGGAAGATGATGACCTCGCCCAATTCGGGACGGGCCCAGGCGCGGATATCGCGGGGCTTGCACTGGATGGTGCGCACGTTCTCGCCGCCGGGCAGGGGCTTGTACATGTTCAGCGGCTGCCCATCCACGTAGGCAAAGCCGCCGCCGTGGGGGTTCTGCGGATCGAAGTTAGGGTAGCGGGCCAGGATCTGCCGCTCCCCGTTGAAGAGCAGCTGGAGGAAGCGAATGCCCTTGAAGCCCTGCTTCCCCACATCGGCCTTGAGCACCTTGCCCTTGTGGGGCACGAAGCCGGAGATGCTACGCCCTCCGGTCAGGATCACCTTCTCGCCGGGGTGGGCCCGGTAGACAATCGGCGCGCCTTCCCGGCCTGCATCCTCGGCCGTGAGGCTGAACGTGGCCGCCAACTCGTAGGCACCGGCGCGCAGATGCACGGCCACGCCGCCATCGGGGAGTGGCCCTGCCTTCTTCATGACGCGGATGGCGTCCCGAGCGCGTCCGATGGTGGCAAAGGGACCATCGGTCCTCCCCCCATTGGGTGCCCGCAGGTTGCCACTCCAGGCATCGTTGCCATCCAGAGAGACGTAGAGAATTGCGCCCGGATGGGCGTCCGCTTGCTGCGCTCGGGCGTGGGGAATCGCCAGGCACATGCCCAGCAAAGCGGCTGTCAGACGCCATGTCACACGGATTCGCATCAGTTGTCTTCCTACTGAAGTGCTTTCGGGGGGTCACGGCTCCGAGGCGAGAATGGGCGGAGCATCGGTAGACCACCGATGTCTACCCGTGGATATCGTGTAGCAACGCCACGGCAGCATCGACCATGGCTTCGCCGGTCCCGGGCGCGAGCTTGCTGTGTTCGCAGACCCAGGTTTGGTAGCCACCCAGAACATAGCCTTCCCGGTCGGGGATGTAACCGATTTCGTCGTTTGCCAGGCCGACCACGATGGTGTGCCGAAACGGAGACCGGTGACGGATGCGGAGCCCAAGCCGGGCGAACATCTCGCCGGGGATCCCAAGGATCGCGACCTCGCCGAGGCGGATGGCATGCAACTGCGTCTCGAACTCCCGGCCCATCTTCGGGGCCATGAGCTGGCGCACGCTGGCATAGGTCTGTTCAAGGGATTCGGCACGCGTTGCATCGTGCCAGCGGCGACACCACCCACTGACTTCGGCGGCTGCCTCTGCCTCGTCGAAGTGGCGGTGCTGGCACACGAAGGGCTGCTTGACCGACACCACCGGTCCCAAGACGACGGGCCGTGCCTCAGCCAGGGCCTCGTTGACGGCGGCGACGACCCGATGCACGGCTTCGGGAGCCGCAACGGCGCTGTCCCGGCGGTGACTGGACCCGAACGCCCCGGGCAGGAAGAGACAGGGCGCTCCATGTTGCCGCTCCAGTTCCTGCGCGGCCAGGCCGAAGAACCCAGGGGAGAACACCTGCCGGTAGTCGCCCAGCGTCCCGATGTTGTGCGTCCCATGGCCGAAGACTGCGCCCAGAAAGCGTCCTGACGCATCCCGAGCGGCCAGCACGGGAAGGTCCGGATCGTGCGGCCCGGTCGGCCGAACCATCACCGACTCGTCGTGCCCGGACCAGGTGATCTGCCCTTCCTGCGTGAGCCACCGGCTGTTCCCGCCGACGGTTGCCTCCTGGCCCGTCGCGTGCAGCAGCTCGGCTTGGCCACCGTTCTCGTTGGCTGCCGCCATGGCCTTCCGGGCAGCCTCGACAGCCGCCGCCACCGTGCGTTGCGCGAACGCCTCGTTCCTGGGGTTCAGGTAGATCGGTAGTGTGCCTGGCGCATGGTGGGTGTGGGTCGAGGTGACCAGCAGGTTGTCGGCTGGAATCCCGCAGGCCCCGGCCACCCCCGCGCCGATCTCATCGACCAGATCCCGGGTCAGGGCAATCACATCGCAGGAGATCATGCAGAACGGCGTCTGGTCGTGCACGATGACGAAAGCCCCCGCCCGCAACGGGGCCTCGAGCATTCGCCCCGTGGCGAGCGAGGCAGCATCGAGCGCCATCTCGCTGGTCGCGGCACCAATCATCAGGGTTGACATCGGAGGTCTCCTCAAATTCCCGCAGTGAACGGATCGTCTCGGAGTGGAGAACACCATGTGGACCGCACCGACCGGGCGTCTCCCAGTCAGTCCCCGACACTACCCGCATGGCGCAGGAAGGCAAACGGCAGACACACATGGCGAAGCGGACAACGAAGCAATTGGTCCTCCTCCTCGTTGTCGGGCTGGCGTTCTGCTTGATCTGGTGGCGTGATCGACGAAGGGCCGCCCCCGAACCGATTCCCAGTTCTGGGGGGGCAGCCCTCCACCTCCCCGCTGCAAGCGATGGGGTCCACTTCCTCCAAGGCGATCCCCGCTGGGCCAGCGACGCAATCGGCGGCAGCTGCGAGCCGCTGGCGGCTGTGGGGTGCACCGTGTATGCCGTGGCGATGGGCGCCAGCCAGTTGGGGTGCGAGATGACCCCGAAGGAGCTGAATGCCAACTTGGTCCAGGGCTCCGGGTACACCAGGCAGGGCTGGATCATCTGGAGCAAGGTCCGCCCGGCCAGTCAGGACCGCATCCGCGTTCGCGTACCCGCGCGGCTGACCCACGCGGAGATCGACCAGTCGCTTCAGGCAGGCGGGGTTCCCATCGTCAAGTCCTACCTTCCCAGCGGCATCTCGCACTGGGTTCCCATCGTCGGCAAGGATGGCACGGACTACCTGATCAGAGATTCGATGGATCTGGAGACGCAGGTCGTGCCGCTGACTAAGAGGACAGCAGCGATCGCGTCCGTGCGCTATGTGGAGAAGCGCTGACCCCTGTTCGGGCGCACGGGGGCAATGGGGACGTGGGGGCCCTGGTCCGGCAGGCTGTACGTCTGCCACAAGTCGCGCGGATCGTGGCAGACCTTCGGCCTGCATTGTTCGGCCCGGCCACCTGGGCGGCGCTGCGCTCTGCCCCGGGAACAGGGCCGCGGGCAGTGGTCCAGCGGCGGGCGAGGAGGCGACGATGCCAGGAACAGACCCCGCAGTTTACATAGGCGTGCTTGGCATGGACAGTGTACTGGTCTCTGCGGGACAGATGACGATCAAGGGCGACCAGAAGGAACAGTTCTTGCACTTGTACTAAGTGGTAGTAACGCTATATTAGGGTATGCGTCCAGCACTTGACAGGACCATGATTGAGCGCGCGTTGGGCTTGCTCGGGGATCTTCTCGAACGGCGCGAGGCCGACCCCGTTGGGTTGGTGGTCTGTGGCGGGTCGGCCTTGATCGCGAGCGGGCTTGTGGCACGCACGACCAAGGACGTGGTTGTCGTCGCGCTCTGTGGCCCTGACGACCAACTCGTCTATGCAGAACCGTTGCCGCCGGGGCTGCTCGCCGCCGCAGGCGCGGTCGGGGTCGAGATCGGTCTGCAACGCGGCTGGCTGAACAACGGTCCTTGCATGATGCTCAATGAGCGCCTGCCAAACCAGGGGTTGCCTGACGGATTCACGTCCCGCCTGATTCGACGTTCCTTTGGCCCCGTTCTGACGGTCCTGTTCATTGGCCGTCGCGACCAGGTGTTCTTCAAGCTCTATGCCGCTGCGGACAAGGGCGGCCCGAGTTACCACCTCGAGGATCTTCAGGCCTTGGAGCCAACTGACGAAGAGTACAGAGCCGCCTCAAGCTGGGCGCTGGCCCAGGATCCGTCGCCGGCCTTTGCGCAAACTGTTGACGCCATGTTGAGGGCAATCGGACTTGGACACATCGCTGACAAGCTATAGAGACAGACTCCAGGAACGCGCACTCGACCTGCTGTGGGGACAGTGGTGCGCACTCGGGGTATCTGGCAGCGCGCCGCCGCCGGGGGCCAGGGTCATCGACCCTGAAGCCCTTGTCGCCGCGACCTGTTCCTTCGGCAGGGCCGATCCACGCATGTTCGACGAGATGTTGGATTGGCTCAGGACCAATGGTCCATCGGTCAATACGCAGCGCCTGCGCACGTTGGTCGGCGCCCACGGGTTCCACGGCGCTGCCGTGCTCTCGGCGGCAGCGGCATTCCTCCGGCAATACGACAGGAGCGCGCGTTGGCGAACTCTGGCCCAACGGCAGAGATCAGCCGAGGCGGAGCCGCTCTTTCGCTTCCGTGACGGCAAGCCAATGTCGAGCTTTGGGGAGGTCGAGGCTGTGTTCGCCGAGCATGGTTTCCTGCGAGGCGTTGTTGAGCTCAGAGGATACTCACAGGCATTCGACCCGCGCCTGCCCGCCTGTCTGGGCATGCGGCTGCGGGCGTTGTTCGGGGTGAATGTCCGGGCCGAGGCCGTGCTCTTCCTGCTGGCCCATCCGGAAGGCGCCAATCCCAACGCCATGTCACGCCGGATCGGCTACTCCCAGCGGAGTGTTCAGGATGCCCTCGTCGCCATGAACCGGTCCGGCTGGATCCATGTGCGGGAAGCGGGTCGGGAGAAGATCTACACACTCGGGCCACGTCTGTCAGGAGCTCTTGGGGCCGAGATCGACGGAGCCCCACAGTGGACCGCGTGGGCACCCGCACTGCGGTATCTCGAAGCGCTCTGGCTTGCCCTGGGGGTGCCGGGACTTGGCGACTTGAGTCCCGAACTGCAGGCTGCCGAGATCCGCCAGGCCGTCGAGGGTCCCCAGCAGCAGACGGCCAATGCGGGGTTCGCCCGAGTATTCTCCACCCCCCTGCCGCCACGCGGCGAGGACTACGTCCGTTTCACCCTCCGGACGGGAGAGGACCTGCTTGACGTTCTGGAGCAGTAGTAGACTGGCAGAAAGCGAAATCCGGCTACTTCCCTCTGACGTCATAGGCGCCGAGCCGGTCGCCGTAGCGGATGTAGAGCCTGCCGCCGTGGACCACCGGATGGGCCCAGGTCGGTCGCTTGCCGCGATTCTGGAGTGCCAGGCGCCCAGTGACGGCAAACCCCTTATCCGTCGCCTTCGCCAGGACCATGTGTCCGTTGTCGGAGTACAGGTAGAACATGCCGTCGGCATAGGTTAGACAGCCATTCCGGTACTTGTAGGAAGACAGCACAGGAGCGGATCTGGAGATGTTCTTGCCCGACGCGAAGTCGATGCACATCCAGGGCGTGGACCGGTTCAGGGATTCCGCGTAGCCGTAGATTCTGCCGTCGAGCAGGACCAGGCCGCCCTGCTTGTTGTCGAGCTGCGGGTTGTGCCAGCGCTTGCTCACCGTGCAGGTATCGTCAGCGACGTTGAGCTGCAGGGAGGTGGTTCCCTTCTTGACGCAGCCCGAGACGATCAGGAAGCCCTCGTGG
>JABGQJ010001109.1 GCA_018648945.1 Victivallales bacterium | reverse complement strand
CTCAAGACCGAGGACATCGCGGCTTCCCACAAGCTCTTTGCGAAAGCAGAAGCCGCGGTCCGGGCCGATCCGTTGCTGTCTGCTCATGTGCGTCGGGCTCGCACGGGGTTGGACCGCTTGACCTGCAAGCGCGGCACGGCGTCTCTTTGCTACCGAGACAAGAACGGCAAGGTGAGGGAAGCCAACTCCCTGCTGGATGTCGCCGGTGCCAAGAAGCGTCTGGTCGACTCCTGGCCGGCGTGGGCGGCGAGGTATGCAGGGCGAGGGAAGAAGCCCCAGGCGGCGCTGAATGCGGTCAACGCGGAGTTGGCAGGATACAATGCGGCGGAACTGGCTCTGTCACCGGTTCCGGAGCGGTTCAGCGGGCGGTCATTCTATGATTTCAACGCGGGTTCTTTCGAGAATCACTCACCGAAGGCGGTCTCCTTCGTTCCGGACCCGGACAGCCCTTGCGGCTACGCGTTCCGGACTGACGTCAAGGCCAGCCACTACTATGCGTTGCCCTTCGCGGTCGGTTTCTACGACCAGGGAGCCAAAAAGGGGCTCGGCGTGAAGTCGTTTGCGAAGCCTGCCGGCGGACCGGGCTATGGCTGGTACGAACTGGGGGCCGTCACCATTCCCAAGGACGGGTACGTGTACACCTCCCGGGCCTGGACAACCAAGCTGCAGACCGGTGTGGCGGAACTGGTGGGAAACACCTACGAGATCTGGGTGTCCGCCAAGCTTTCCGGACCCCATTTCCATGCCGGCACCGCCGGTCCGGACTACATCTGGATCGACCGCATCATTCTCCTGGAGCCGAAAGCGCCGTAAGGCAGGGCAACGGCACCAATCGAAGGGGGAGAAGGGGAAAGAGAGAGGGAAGAGATAGCCACGAAATGCATGGAGCGGCCGATGGCCGCAACCAAAGCGACAGAACATCGAACATCGAACGCCCAACATCGAACATCGAATGAAAGACCGTCCGCATTAGCGTCCTGCGCAGTATGTTGCGTCCCGCCACCTCGGAGTTTCTTGCCGGGAAAACAAGAAGTTGCACGAATTCCACTAAGTGGGGAAGACGGGAAGAGAGCCCCCCTACCGAGGAATCGGCAGGGGGCCTTCTGTGCGGGAGGAAGGCTCGCGCCGTTCACGGGGTCGGTTGGGCCGGGGGCTCTTCCCGTTGGTGGGATTCGAGCGATTCGTGGCCACTCCCCTTCCCTTCTACTACACACCCAAGGCTCAGGGGATCGGGTTCGGGCCGGAACCGAGGCGGTCAGTATGCCCTTCTCCGTGCCGTTGATCGACGCCTCCGGCACTCGCCTGGACAAGCCCATGATCGGCGAGTGCGACCTCGTCGTGCGCAAGGGCGGTACCCGCACCATCATCGACTGGAAGACCAGCACCCGCCGCTGCCCCAAGGACAAGGCCAGCACCGACCTGCAAGCCACCTGTGACCTCTGGGCAGAACAGCACCGGGGGAGACCCAGCACTCAGTTCCGCTTCGACGGCGTCACCAAGACCAAGTCACCCGTCTGCGAACAACACCGTGCCATGCGCTCCCCCGAGGACTTCGCACGCGTCGGCGAACTCGTTCGCATCCTCGAACGCACTGTCGCCAACGACTGTCGCCTGCCGCGGAAAGGTAGCTGGGAGTGCGCCAACTGCCCGTATGCCAAGGCCTGCAAGGCGTGGCACCGGGAACGGGCATGGACCTTCGTCAGAACCGAACGACCAGAGGCAGCGTAGCAGCGCCCCGCCCGTCCCGGGGGCGGCATGGGACCAACCCGCACACATGCGCTCCCCAAGGCCGTCGATCCCCGCCCATCGACGGCGTGTCCCCTCGTGCTCCCGAGCCACGAAGAAGACCCGCGCACCCGCCGGGTGGTTGCCCCGGAACCGTCCCGGACAGATCGGCGGGCAGGTCGGTGCGGTCCGACTGCCCGAAACTCCTGGCGCGACGACCACTCGAGCGCTACCGTATCCCCGTCGAGGGACGCCGGAGACGCCTGAAACTCCCACCAGTCGGCGCTACGGCTCAGTTCAACAAGCATTATGCCTCGGCTACGCTCGGAATAATGCTATGAATGTTATGCTCAAATAGATAGACCATCGAAGGAACGAAGTGGACATGAGCGACAACAATAGGTGTAAACTTGCTGAAGGTTTCAAGTTATGGGAAAAAATATACGCTCAATTCTCATTTATTGCAGTTGGCGTAATAGGCACTGCTGGCATACTGCTTGTTGATTGGCGATGG
>JABGQJ010001108.1 GCA_018648945.1 Victivallales bacterium | reverse complement strand
GAAGGGCAGCGCCAAGGGCTACTACGGGGGCTACGGGCTCAAGTTCGAGTACAAAGGGAACCCAGCAGGCGGGACAGATACCTTCTACCGCGACTTCCGGGGGCCCGAGTTTGCCGGTACCGACCGACCATGGCTCCTGAGTTCAGGGATCAGGGGAAGCCTACACTGGGATATCCCGCTGATCGATGGTGCCAAAGGGCAGAAGCCCGCGCTCTACACCGTCCGCCTGGGGCTGACCTCGGCAGGAGCCGACCGGTCGGTCACAGTCAAGCTCCGCGGCGCGACCGAGTCCCAGCAGAAGGTGGTCGTTCCTGCGGCCTCCATCAAGAGCCCGGCGATCATGGAGTTTGCTCATGTCCAGGTCACAGACACCCTCGCTCTGGAGGTCGGCAAGCCTCTCCCAGCGGGCACTACAGCCCCGCCTGCGGTCCACTTCCTCGAAGTGATCCGCGAGAGGGACCCACCGGGTGGGGCGCGGCAGTAGCACTGGCACGCCCGCCGGTGGCGGCTGTTTGGTGGCCTCTACGCCTGCTGCATTCGCTGCGCAACCGGGTGTTCCACCCAGCCGCAGGGCCGTTGACCGACTCCCTCGCGGTCCAGATCGCCCAGGTCCTCGCGGGCGCTCTCTGCCAGGGCTGTGAGCCGCGCCACCACGTCGGGATGCTGGGCGGAGACCTCGTTCTCCTCGCTCAGATCGTGGCGGACATCGAACAGCTGGGCGGTTGCCGCCGCGCCACCGCCCTGCAGGTTCCCGATCTTCTTCGCCAGCGGCAGATAGAGCTTCCAGGGCCCGGATCGGACGGCTTGGAGCTGCTGCATATGGTAGTAGAAGAACCCGGCCTCGTCGTAGTTCGAGTGCGCCTCGGCCTGTTCGAACAGGATGGCACTGATGTCCTGGCCATCGATGATGCGGTCGGTGGGCGGCTCCGTGCCCGCGAGTCGGGCAAGAGTGGGCAGGATATCCATGGTGGTCGCCACTTCGTCGGAGACACTGCCGGGGCGGATCTTGCCCGGCCAGCGCATGATGCACGGCATGCGGTGTGCCCCCTCGCTGGTGTTGTAGCCGAAGCCCTTGAGCGGTAGGCAACTGCCCTGCATGGGATCATGGCGAACGGCACCGTTGTCGGAGGTCTTAACCACCAGTGTTTTCTCGTCTAGACCTAACTCTTCGAGGGTGTCTAGGATCTGCCCGAGGGACCAGTCCATTTCCTCGATGCTGTCGCCATACGGGCCATTGGCTGACTTGCCTTGGAACGCCGGACTGGAGAAGGGGTGCGCCGTGCTGCCGGGCATGGCGTGTGGCAGGTAGACGAAGAAGGGCTCGTCCCGATGGTCGGTGATGAACTTGACCACTTCCTCCGTGTAACGTTTGGTCAGGTAGTCGCGGTCCACCGGCGCCTCGATGACCTCCTCGTCGCGCATGAGCGGCAATGGCGGCCAGTCCGGGAACTTCTCCCGCGCAGTCATATCGTCGCTGTAGGGGATGCCGAAGTAGGTGTCGAAGCCATGTCGTGTGGGCAGGAATGTGGGCTGGTCCCCCAGGTGCCACTTGCCGATGCAGGCCGTGGCATAGCCCTGGCCCTGGAGCACCTTCGCGACGGTGATTTCGTCCGGGTGCAATCCCTTCTTGTCCACCGGGCGCAGCACCGCGCTGCCGGCGGCACTGACATGCATGTTGACCCGGCGTGGGTAGCAACCGGTCATGATGCTCGAACGGGAGGGGGTGCAGACTCCGCTCGTGCTGTAGAAGTCCGTGAACTTCATGCCCTCGGCGCACATGCGGTCCGTGTGTGGTGTCTGGTGCACGGTCGAACCGAAGCATCCCCAGTCGCCATACCCCGTATTGTCCGCGTAGATCACGATGAGATTCGGCTGATTCATGGCGCATTCCTTCTGTTCGGCAAGCCAGACTCCGACAGCTCAAACGTGGAGCATCCAGCGGCGGATGCAAGGCCCCGCCGCCCCATAGCGAAGACATCCGGGCGCCAGCTCTTCCCCAGTACATGGAAGAGGGGAGTGGCCACGAAGCCCACGAATCTCACTAAGGGGAGGAGTTCCGGGACCAACGGTCTCTGTGTTTCCCGTTTGGTGGCTTTTTGTGGAATTCGTGGCCCAATCCCTCTTCTGCCCCAGCGGTCCACGGTACCTGGCCCGCGCCCGCTGCCCTTGTCCCAGTCCTTCCCCATTCTGAATTCTGACTCCCGAATTCTGAATTCCTCCCCCTACCGCTTCCACTCGCCG
>JABGQJ010001107.1 GCA_018648945.1 Victivallales bacterium | reverse complement strand
GCTATACTGCCGCCACAGGAGCGTCCCCGCGCCGGCGAGCGTCAGGACCATCAGGGCGACCAGTGGCAGTAGCAGGCGGCGCAGGACCGGCTTCGGCGAAGCGGGAGTGCGTCCCGAGATAAACAGCGCAGCGACGATGCCGATCAGCAGCAGCAGCATCAGTCCCACGGGCAATGCGGCCCGGGCGGCCATACTCGATCTCCAGGTGCGAGCGTCCACGTCCATGCCCAGTACCGCGATGAGATCGCCCGTTGCGGGGTCCGCCAACGGGACGAGAGCCGTGACCCATGTACCCCACCGGTCGGGCACCGGCCCTTCGACCAAGGCCGTCGCTGTATCAAACACATGCCGAGCATCTTCGGACGCTTCCTCGTACACCTGCCCAGCTGGCGAACAGTCCTCGGAGTCGGCCGGTTCGGAGTCTACGTAGAAGAACACCGCACCATCGTCCTTGCGCCCCATGAGGTACAGGAACCGGCACTTCTCGTTGGCCTCTCGGACCGAGGCGAGCTGCTTCTTGAGCCGCCCGTATTCGGGCTTCTCCAGGTCGGCCTCCGTGCCCGAGAGTGCCTTGACGTGCTCATCATTCACGGCCTGCGCCACCAAGTGTGCTTGCCGGAGCATATCCCTGCGCATCTCGTGGTCGGCCCGGTTGGCCAGCCACCAAGTGAAGAGCGTCCCAGTCACGAGGATCGCCGTCAGCAGGGGCGGCCACCAGCGGCGCCGCCCCATAAGCGCTAAGATAACAGTTGCGGTTTTTCGCAGGTCGTAGTATGTTCTCATCGTCCCTCCCGGATTCTCTCGGACCGCAATGGGAGACATACAGTGAGCACAACCAGCGACCTGCGTGTATCGGAAGACTTCGAGTATCTGACGAGCTTCCTGCCGCCGGACTGGCAGGCAAAGGCGAAGGAACTGGGCGCGCTGCGTCGCTGCCGGGGCGTCGTCGACGCCGACGCTCTGCTTCGCGTGCTCCTCCTGCACTTGGCAGAGGGGTGCTCGCTGCGCGAGACGGCGGTTCGCGCGCGCCAGGGAGGGATTACCGATGTGAGCGACGTGGCGATCATGGGCCGACTTCGCCAGGCGGGGGAATGGTTCTCGTGGATGAGCCGTGAACTCATGGGCCGATGGGTGGAAGAGCAACCCGCCCGCATACTCGGGGGCAAGTGGAATGTGCGGCTGATCGACGCGACTCGCGTAAAGGAGCCGGGTCCGACGGGCTCGTCATGGTGCATTCACTACGCCATCGGCCTGCCTGGCCTGCGCTGTCAGGAACTGCTCGTCCAGGACAAGCATGGGAACGGGGAGACCTTCCGGAAGTTCGAGGTGGAGACGGGTGATCTGCTAGTTGGGGACCGGGTATACGGGACCATTCCGAGCATCGCGTATGTGCTGGCCGCCGGGGGCGACGTACTTGTCCGCATGGCCTGGAACCTCCTGCCCCTGTTGTCCGAAGATGGGACTTGCTTCGACCTGTTCCCGGAACTGCGTGGGTTGACGGGCACGCAGGTCGGCGACTGGGGCGTGGTGCTCAGGCAAGGGGAACGCAATTGGGCAGGCCGGGTCTGCGCAATACGGAAGAGCCGCCAGGCTACCGAGAAGGCCCGGCGCGCAATTAGGCGAGTGGCTCAGAAGCATGGCACAAAGGTGAAGCCGGAGACATGGGAAGCCGCCGCCTATGTCTTCGTATTCACCAGTATCCCTCGCCGCGCAGGCCTGACCGCGACTGCGGCGCTCGAGATGTACAGAGGACGCTGGCAGATCGAACTGGTGTTCAAGCGTCTGAAGTCCCTCATGGGGCTGGGGCACCTGAGGAAGAGGGATCCGGCGGGCGCGAAGGCCTGGCTCCAGGGGAAGCTCCTCGTCGCCTTCCTGGTAGAAGCACTCATCGCCAAAGGCCAGGCACTTTCCCCCTGGGGGTATGCCCTCCACCAGCAGGAAGGTGCGGAATCGATGCCTGTGGAGGGAGGAAGCCTACATGCTTCATCTTCTGCAGACGGCTGTGAACCCCGTGCTGGGCCTGGCTGAATCCATCGAGAAGTGGCCGGAGATCTCGGAGCAGTTGCGGGAAGCGCCGCGCAAGCGACGGCTTCAAGTCGATGGCCTTGGGGAAATAGGGGAGTTTGGTGCCCCGTTGCTATCTTAGCGCTTATGGGGCTTAGCCGCAGGTCCCTACCGGGACGCAGCCAGCCCGCGCTGCCCGGTGAATCCCGACGGCAACGGAGCGAAGCGAGACGGGCAGC
>JABGQJ010001106.1 GCA_018648945.1 Victivallales bacterium | reverse complement strand
CTCACAAAGGCAATGTCGGGCAAGCCGTCCCCATTGAAATCACCGATGGCGACGCCTCTTGCATCGGGCGCAGGCAACTCGATTTTGTGTCGTTCCGAGAGGCCATCGGGTCCCCCGTAGTAGACGTAGGCGGTGACATCGCTGTGGGTGCCGTTACACTGATGGGCCACCACCAGGTCGTCGTAGCCGTCGCCGTTCAGATCGGCCGCGGCCCCGGCGTAGCCTCCCAGGCTGGGAAGCTCGCGCAACTGGGCCTCCCCCAAGGGATCGCTGATGACGTGGACCGGCTCTCGCTCCCCCATGTCCTGGCTGTTCACGAACAGCAGGTCGACGTAGCCATCGCCGGTGACGTCGAACCGGTGAATCCGTTGTAGTATGCCTTGGCGCGAGACGTAGAGGTTCTGCCCCCCGTTGCCGAAACTGCCCTGCACGAACTCCTCGTATCCCTGTTGCACCCACTTGCCGGGGGCGGGGTCCGTCGTTCCCATATCATGATCGCGCTGCATGGTCTACCTTCTGCGAATGGATGGTCTCGATCAGGAGATCAGGCACATCGGTCATGATGCCCAGCACGCCTTTGTCGAGCAACGTTCTCATGTCCTGCCGACCATTGGCATAGAACACGTTCGCGGGGATGCGTGCTTCCCCAACTCTGCGAACATAGGCATCTGACAGGCACCCTTTCGTAGGCTGGATAAAGTCCACGCCGAATGACAGATGCCGCTCCAAGTTCTCGCGTTCCTCCCCTACGCAGATCGCAACGGCGGCGCTTAGGGAACGGACCCGCTCGGCTTCCGCGAAGGAGCGTAGCATGAGGAATGCGGAGTCCGCGAGGCCATATTCGAGATACAGCTTGATGATCTCTTCCAGGGCGTCGGCTGTGTCGGTGTAGATCTGGATGTTCAGCCCCACCCGCCCTGACAATGCCGACAGCGTCTCCTTCAGCGTCGGGATCTCCGCCCTGCCGACCGGGCCTGCCATTCGCTCCCCGGTGTCGTGGGGGCCGCTCCAGCAGGTGGCATTGAGCTCCTTCAGTTCCACCAACGTATGGCCTGTGACCGGGCCTGTCCCCTCCGTCGTCCGGTCCACCGAGGCATCATGGATGACGACCAGTTCGCCATCGGCAGATTCCCGCACATCGAACTCGACAATGTCCACGCCCAGGGTCACTGCCGCCTCGAAGGCGAGCAGCGTGTTTTCCGGGTATCGCCCAGAGAAGCCGCGGTGAGCCGTCACCACTGTCTTCCCCGGCCTGTGATAGAGCTGTCGCAATTGCATGGGTACACCTTCCTGTCTGCGGATCAATGGACTCCACTACTTACCACGTCGAGCGCTGGTGTCCACCCCTCGGCGCCCCGGCTTGGCTAACTCGTGGGAGGAGGGGTCAGTTGGTGGGGAGGCCCTTGGCGTGGGGACCTACTTGCTCGGGGGTGAGGGGCCGGGGAGCGATCAGGTTCTGCGAGAACTGCAGAGCACCAAGGGTGCGGCGACTCGGCCGGTGGGAGCCGTTCAGGTCCTCCGTGAGCATGTGGGGCTTGGCAGGGGGCCGCTCCGCGACTGGGGTCCTGGCGGTGGGAAGGGGGAGGCCGTCTTCCGGTGACTGCAGGTGTGGATCCTGTTCGCGCATGCCGTCCAGCGGGGGGATTCCGAGCTTGCCCTGGAAGATATTGTCGGACCACTGCCATTCCCCGGGCTGGTCGTCCTTGACGTACCGCACGATCTGGCTCCCGCCTGCGAAGATATTGCCGGCGACGAGGCATTGGCGGGGGACGGTGCCGTCGGGGTACTTGGGGTGGTTGATGCCCACTTCGAGCCCATGGCGGCAGTTGAGGAAGGTGTTGTGGAGAATACTGGCGCGTTCGACGCGGACGTAGAGCTTGTCGGGCGTGCCGTCCATCATGGACACGCCAGCGCGTCCCAGGTTGTGGAAGTAGTTATTCACGATGACCTGGTCCGTGCCCTGGATGCGGATGCCACCACTGCCTTTCTCGCCGTCGCCGAGGAAGAGATTCTGTATGGCCACGTTGGCGTCGCCGTGGCGGAAGACGAGTCCCCCGTAGCAGGCGCGGAAGGTGTTCCGGCGGAAGAGATTGCCGTTGGACTTTACGGAGATGATCTCGGCCTCGCCGTTGCAGCGCTCAAACAAATTGTCCTCGACCACGGTTCCGGAGTGGCCGGGAGGCGGGTCGAAGGGGTTGCCCTGAGTGATGAGTTGGACGGTCTCGAAGCCATTGCCGCGGCCCTT
>JABGQJ010001105.1 GCA_018648945.1 Victivallales bacterium | reverse complement strand
AGCGTTTCCGCGCCCTCGGCCCCGGTGATCGGCGAGCAGAAGACCCCCGCCGCCACATACGACTCGATGTGCCCCAGCAAGATCTCATAGCCCTCGTGAATCGCCGCCCGCTTGTCTTCGGGAACGGTTCCCACGTGCTCCAGGTAGTCGAAGATCAGGAACCCGCCGGCCAAGGCCGACAGCTGATGCCGAGAGGCCTTGCGGGGAAGATCCCCCAGCTTGCTCCTCAAGCACGCCACCAACGCCCAGTCGGTGTTTCCCAGCACATTCTCCATGAGCCGCAGATCCACCTGGCGCGACTCCTCCGGCGACAACTCACCCGCGACCTGGAGTTTCCGCAACGGCCGATACAGCCGCTCCCAGTTATAGTGCCCGGCAGCGTGGAATCCCCACAGTCCTCGGGGTCGGTCCGCCATTTCTTTCTGCAAGAGCTTCTTGGCCTTTTCGGCGGTCTTGGGGTTGCCACTCCAGTAGTGGCTGTCTGCCAGCCGCGCGAAGTCCGTACCACCCCTGCCCTTGAGTCGCACCGGTCCCTTCGCGTCGCCGCCCTCGATCAGCGACGCCAGACGCCCGTCCGACTTCGCGATCAAGACCTCGAAGCGCGCCACGCCCGCCGCCAATCCCACCGGGTCAGACGCGCCAATGGCGACCATGTCGATCCCGCGCCGGAACGGCGAGGACAGCGTACGCAGGACATAGCGCCCCTCGCCAGGATAGGCGGCATTCGTGCCAGCCAGATAGCGGCTGTGCAAGGCGAACATCGCCTCATTGTCGGTGATCGAGCCAAGCAGGACCAAGGGACGTCGGAGCCAGGGCGCAGCCAACCGCCACGTCCCGGGTGCCATGATCTTCTCGGCAGTGATCGTCTCAACCTTCCCCCCCACTGCCGTTCCGAGCGCCTTCGCCACCCGCATCGCCGCCGCTTCAGCCCCGGCTGCATGGACCACCGCCGGACCGTTCCCAGGCGTGCCCCGCAGATCAATCCCAGCCCCCGCCAAACCATGGGCGACCAAACATGCCATTGCGGCCATGAGTCCGACCCTCCGCCTGTTCATCCTGTTTCCTTGCCGTGCGCACATGTTCTGGCTCTCCATGGGTTGGGCGATCCGTCTCGCGCCCGGATGGATGCGGTCAGAGCCGACCATAGCTCCACAAACCGCATCTGGCTCGAACGGCGGCGGCACCGCTGATGCCCGGGCACAGGATCTCAGGACATGCTAGGCGTCGCGAGCGGCCGTCAGACTACGCCTGTGTGATTCTCTCAACCAACCGGTAGACAGTTGTCCCGCCCAGGGCGCGGGGCCAGTCTGCGCACGGCGGATTGTCCCGTAGCTTGGCCCGGCGGATTGCCTCACCGATCATCGGTTGCGTGATCTTCCGAGCATCGATTCCCTTGTCGTAGTCAGGGAGATGTTCCCTGAGCCGATTGGTGCAGGCCCGGGCTGACGAGATGCCGGTCCCATCCTCGAAATGCAGCAGCACCCAGTACTCGAAGCTTGGGTTGCTGAGCGCGAGCCCATAGTTGTCCGCCTTCTGCGCCCAGCGATGCAACTCACCCAGTTGATCGTCGGTCCACTGGTCCTTGTCAACGACAAGCCAAGCTTCGTCCGACTTGCGCAGAGACTCCCCCTTGAGATACTCCTCCATGCGCTTCAGTACATGTTGCGGCGAACTCTTGTTCCTGCCTTTGAGAGGGCGAATCGTGGCCTGCTGGCTACCCAGGGCCGTGAAGTACTGCGGCTCAGTCTTGGCCCCCTCAGCCGCGATGATGAAGAGCTTCCTGTAGCGACGTACGCCGGTAGGCCGTCTGAATGTCCTCCGCTTCAGGGCCATCAGTCCGCCTCCCCGGCATCGCTGCTGCCAGCGGTGCCTACCCCTCCGCCGCCGAGCAGGATACGAGGAACTCCCCCGAGCCGGCCCTGCAGGTAGCTCTTTCTGACATCCTTGTCGTAGCGAACCTTCTTGTAGTCGCTGAAGGACAGAAGACTCGAGCTGCCCGAGCTGTCTCTCTCGACTACCCACATTTCATCTCGTCGCAGAAGATCCTGGTCCATCAGGAGCACGTCGTGGGTTGTCAGCAGGAGCTGCGAGCGCGTGTCCTTGGAACAGGTGTCCAAGTAGGCTTCGAGCAACTGCCGCGTCAACAACGTGTGCAGGCTGCGATCAAGCTCGTCGATCACGAAGACCTTCGCGGATGTCTGCCCCCAGAGCTGCTGAAAGGCGGGCAGCAGGTCGATCACCCGCC
>JABGQJ010001104.1 GCA_018648945.1 Victivallales bacterium | reverse complement strand
TCTATGGCGAGCACCCAAGCTACACGCCCGAGTTCATCGCCCAGACCGTGCGCCAGGTCTATGCCACCAAGACCGGCAACGGCGAGATCCGGCGGGTCAACATCAATGCCGCTCCCCTGGACCACGAGGGGTTCCGGACGGTGAAGGCCGCAGGCATCGGGACCTATCAGATCTTCCAGGAGAGCTACCACCAGGAGACCTACGAGCGGGTCCACCCGACCGGTCTCAAGAGCAACTTCCTCTGGCGCCTGCACGGTCTGTCACGGGCCATGGAGGCCGGGATCGACGATGTGGGGATCGGGGCGTTGCTCGGTCTGACCGACTGGCGATTCGAAGTGATGTCCCTGCTCCACCACACCATCCATCTCGAAGACCGCTTCAATGTGGGGCCGCACACCATCTCCTTCCCGCGCATCGAGCCGGCTCTGGCCACGGGCTTCGCGGACAACCCCCCGGTCCGCGTATCGGATCGCGACTTCAAACGGCTGATCGCGATCCTGCGCCTGGCGGTGCCCTACACCGGACTGATCCTGACCTGTCGCGAGCCGGTGGAGATCCGCAACGAGGCCCTGAGTTTCGGTGTATCCCAGATCGATGCCGGGTCGAGCATCGGCATCGGCTCCTACTCGCAGGATGATGAATCCCATCGCAAGAGCCAGTTCGTGCTCGGCGATCAGCGCAGTCTGGACCAGACCATCCGCGAGCTCTGCGAAGGCGGCTTCCTGCCTTCGTTCTGTACCGGTTGCTACCGGGTCGGCCGCACGGGCGAGCACTTCATGGAGTTCGCCGTGCCCGGTTTCGTCAAGCGCTACTGCACCCCCAACGCCGTGCTCACCTTCCTCGAGTACCTGCAGGACTACGCCAGCCCCGAAACGGTGACCGCAGGCGTGCAGAGCATTCAGGCCGAGCTGACCGCGATGCCCGAAGGCGCCATGAAGACCACTGTGCTGAAGCGCGTGGAACTCGTGAAGCAGGGCGAACGGGATCTCTTCTTCTAGGAAGCCACATATGACACAATCCAATGACATACTGCAACGGGCCGAGGCAGGCGACGACCTGACCCGGCAGGAACTGGAGACTCTCCTCGGGCTTGAGGCAGAGGAGGATCTCCGGGCCCTCTACGAGGCGGCCTATCGGGTCAAACTGGCCACGGTCGGCAATAAGGTGTACTTCCGCGGCATCGTGGAGTTCAGCAACATCTGCCGCAAGGACTGCTTCTACTGCGGCATCCGCCACAGCAACCAGGTGGTGAAGCGGTTCCAGATGACCCACGACGAGATCGTGAGTGCAGCCGTTTGGGCCCACGAGAACGAATACGGCTCCCTGGTGCTGCAATCCGGCGAACGCAACGACCCCGCCTTTGCCGATTTCATCACCGACATCCTGGACGAGGTCCACGAGCGCACGAACGGCGAACTCGGCATCACCCTCTCCCTCGGCGAGCAGACCGAGGCGGTGTACCAACGCTGGCTTGCGGCTGGCGCCCACCGCTATCTTCTGCGCGTGGAGACCACCAACCCGTCCCTGTATGCCCAACTCCATCCTGCCGACCATCTCTGGGCGGATCGCGTCGCCTGTCTCGACAGCCTGCGCCGCGTGGGCTACCAGGTAGGAACCGGTGTGATGATCGGTCTGCCGGAGCAGACCCTCGCCGACCTGGCCAGCGACCTCGTCTTCCTCAAGGAGCGGGACATCGACATGATCGGCATGGGGCCGTACATCGTCCACCAAGACACGCCCATGGCCAGCCACCTGGCCACCTTCGACGGCGAGAGACAACTGGCCCTCGGTCTGAAGATGGTTGCCGTGGGCCGCCTCTACCTGCGCGATGTGAACATCGCCGCCACCACAGCTCTCCAGGCCTTGCGCCACAACGGCCGCGAACTGGGCTTGCGGGCCGGGGCGAATATCATCATGCCCAACGTCACCGACACCAAGTACCGTGAGGCCTACCAACTCTACGACAACAAGCCCTGCACCAACGAGAACTCCTCCATGTGCCGAGGCTGCCTGCAAGGCCGGGTCCAGGGCATCGGCGAGAGCATCGGCTTCGGGGAATGGGGCGACTCCCCCCACTTCCTCCGCCGCCAGGAAGCCGAGCGGCTTGCGGCGGTGGGGAGTTGAGATTTCAGATTTGTGATTTCAGATTTCAGCGGCGCTCCAGGGCGCGAGCTCCCGGACATTGCATGCAGAAGCTCCTCCCCCCCCGCGCCCACACTGGGGGCGGGAAGCTCTCTACACGCGTG
>JABGQJ010001103.1 GCA_018648945.1 Victivallales bacterium | reverse complement strand
TCCCCCTATTTCCTTTGCTGCAAGTAAGCTTGTCCCAGCCTACATGATGCAGAAACAAGCTGACGGGGTGCATGACAATCCTGTCGGCTAGGCTGCGCGTCGCTGTTCGAGGTTGTCCTTGAGGAACTGGTCCATCCTTCCGCTGAGCAACGTGCACCTGAGGTCGAGTATGTTCTGGACTCCCGGCACACTCCACTGCATGCCTGACCGCTTGGCTCTGGTGCCGACAACCGTCTTGCAGCCTGCCTCGATGACGCCGGATCCTATGAACAGCCCTTCGCGCAGGAACTGGTCGTACCGCATGCGCTCGATGTTGTTCTCCAGGTAGGTCGTCTCTCTCCTGATCGCCTCCTGGTCGACTGCGGTTGCGTGCATGGCGCGCGCTTCGGCGATGATTGCCGGGGCCTCTCCCCGGCGTAGCATCCCCCTCCATCTCCTGAATTGGACATCCGCTTCGCTCCCTTGCCCGAAGACGGCTTCGGCCAAGCTGTGCAGATGCTCTGCCGCGTGGTAGAAGTCGAGTATGTGGGTGGCCCGTCCGAAGAGTGTCGAGGCGATTGTCGCGCACCACTTGGCCCCATCGGTGATGACCACCACGCGCCGGGCGTCGGCCATCCCTCTGCGCCAGGCCTCGGCCTTGATCTCTCGACCGAACAGCTTGGAGTCGAGCAGCGCGGCGATATACGTGGTGGAATCCGGATCGCGAATCGCGTGCCCCTGCTCGTCGGTTCCGCTCTGGGTGAAGACGCATCCCAGGCGCATCTCCCGCGTCTTGGCACATCCGTCCGCTCCGCGCCCCTTGCGCCCGACCAGGCAGTCCCGGCGCATCGGCACTCCCGTTCCATCAAAGCTCACGTACAGCCTGTCTGCAGGCTCTTCGGGTGGCTCAATGCCAGCAGTCCAGCGCCGGGCGGCATTGGCCGCCCCTTCCGCGAACCGGTGGACCTGTCGGCCCCCGACTGTTGCCCCGGTCGTGCAGTGGAGCAGTTCTGCCACCTGTTCGAAGGGCATCTGGGGAGTCAGTCGGCAGAGCACCTTGGCCATGCCCGGGGTATAGGAGTCCCACAGTTCCAGGAGGCAGTCGGAGGGGGTCTGCCCTTCGCCTCCGCCTTTCCTCGAGTAGTAGGCGCGAGCGATCTGGAAATCGCCCCACAGCGAGCGGACCCAGATGGGACGCCGCCCCTCGCGGACCAATTCGGGAGGAGTGGGGCGGTTGGCGTCCGCCTGGTCGATCCGAGACTGCATCACCGCCTGCAAGGCCGTTGCTCCGATCCGGGCGACGCTCAGAGTCAGCTTCTCCTCCGCCGCCTCCACCGTGCACTGCCCCGCCACCAACTCTCCGACCAGGTCGTTCAGTTCCTGGAGGGCGGTGGTCGTTGTCTCCGCGCAGGGAGCCCCCTTTTTCCCTCGTCGGGCAGATCCGTTCCCCGGCGGCGACCGCGCGTCCGCGACTCGACCGCGCCAACGTACTCCTCGACCAACGCCTGGAACCGTTCGTGCCCTTCCACAGCATCACGCACCGCCTCCAGGTCGCGTGCCCGGATGTACTCGCACCGGTTCCTCCCCTCCGACCAGAACTGCAGGTTGTGATAGATCTTGCCGCTAGGCCGGCGGATCTCGCAGAGCTTGCCCCGCTCAATCGTCTCGATCAGCGCAATCTCGCGCAGAATCTCCTCGGGCGACCTCGTGTTGTCCATGTCATCTGGTCCTTCCATTGTCGCACGCGTCCTCGGGTACCGTCCCGGATGTGGGTACGACCAGCGCCCGAAGGATATAGATACCTATATACCAAAGCGTGAGGAAAGCAAGCCGAGAACGGCCAAACCGACGGATCTGTCATGCACCCACCTGCCCCTTGCCCAGGAAGGATTCGCCGACTACATACTTGTGCAGGGGGCCCTTGCTCTTACCTTCAGCCACTTGACGCAGGCTCTTGCCGACCGTCATCTTCGGCAGGCCCGGGACCTGGGCGTAGTCGCAGATGGTCGCCGGGATGTCCACACCGATGCTCAGTGTCTTGTCATCCGTGTGCCCCTTCTGGATGCGTCCCGGCCAGACGAGAATCGTGGGGACGTGCCAGGATTCCTCTTCCATGTAGCCCTTAGTAATGTTGCCGTGGAACCCGACGCCGTCGCCATGGTCTGCCGTAAAGATAATGACCGTCTCATCGGCGAAGCGTGACGTTCTCACTGCACCATAGAGTCGGCCGATTTCGGCATCGACCATCTCGACCCATCGGTAGTAGGTGTAGA
>JABGQJ010001102.1 GCA_018648945.1 Victivallales bacterium | reverse complement strand
CTTGCCTACCTTTGCCGCGCCGCCAAACTTTTTGCCTGCCATGGAGTCCTCCGCGGGATGTGACTGGGGTCTGCAGTGTGGCCATGCTAAACCTGCCTTCACATCCCGGTCCATGCAAACTCCGAATCGACGAGGGGGAACGGATGACTCTCCCCCATGCAACCCCTTTCTGCTGGCAAGGGCACCCATAGCTCTGCGCATTTTGCAGCATTTTGACGAGATTGGGCCATGTTTTGCTGTTTTTTGCGCGGTTTTGATCTATAGTGTTCAATAAGCACTCACCTCCACCCCACTATTGGCTTGCACCATGGGCCCGCACCGTCTACTCACTGCCGAACGCGAACGCCGGATCCTCCAGTTGCTCAAGGGGCAACGAGTCGTCTCGGTGACCGAACTGTCTCGGGAGCTTGGCGTGTCGGTGGCGACCGTCCGCCGGGACATCCAGGGCCTGGATGAGCGCGGGCTGTTGGTCCGGGTGCGTGGCGGAGCCATGATGGTCGGGGACTCGCGGGCGGAGCCACTCTTCTCTGACAAGGAGGGCAAGCAGACCGCCGAGAAGGAGCGGATCGCCCACCTTGCCCTCAGTCTTGTCGAGGACCATGACAGCATCTATCTCGATGGTGGCAGCACAGTGTTGGCCCTGGCACGCCTGCTGGATGAACGCAACGACCTGACCATCGTCACCAACTCCCTGATGGCGGCCGCCGAACTGATGCAGTCCAGACACCGTGTGATTCTGGTCGGAGGCGAGTTCCGGGCAATCAGCCGCACGCTGGTCGGCCCCCTCACCGTGCCCATCATCTCGTCCTTGAATGTGGACAAGGCCTTTATGGGCACGATCGGTTTCGCCGTCGCCGACGGACTGACTACCACCGACCCGAGCGAAGCCTTCACCAAGACCGAGATCATGAAGCGTTCCAGGCGCGTGATTCTGCTCGCCGACCACACCAAGCTCGGCACGTGCTCCCTGGCCCGAAGCGAGGGCAGCATTGACCTGCTTATCACCGACCGAATCGACCCCGAACTCCACGCGCAACTGCGCGAGTTGGAGATCGAGGTATACACCGCTAGCAACGAATGACGGATACGGACGGATCGCTTCGGTCAGCCGAGGCGTTGCCTCCCCCAAGCAAAAGGACACGGGAATGGCCACCCCAATCATCATGCCCAAACAGGGCAACACCGTCGAGGAATGCCTCCTGAGCGAGTGGCGGGTCGCTGTCGGCGATGCCGTACAGGAAGGTGACATCATCGCCGACATCGAGACCGACAAGACCACCGGCGAAGTCGCCGCCACTGCCAGCGGCACCGTGTTGACACTGTTCTGGGAAGAGGGTGAACTGGTGCCCGTCTTCCAGAACATCTGCGTCGTGGGCGAGGCTGGCGAGAGCTTCGCCGAGTTCACCCCCGATAGCGAGGAATCCCCCGAGGAAGCCGCCCCCGAGGCGGAAGCCGCCGATGCCGACGAAGCTGCCGCAGCTGTCGCCGAACCCGCAGTTGTCGCCACCACGGGCAAGGCGCCCCTGAGCCCGCGGGCCCGCACGTTCCTGGCCGATCATCCCACCAATCTCGCCGGCGTGGCCGGCTCCGGCCCGGATGGACGCATTCTAGAGAAGGATGTGGCCGCCGCATACCACTCTGGCGCTCGCCTGAGCCCCGCTGCGGCCGCTAAGCTGGCTGCGGGCGAAACGGCCCCGGCCTCTGGTTCCGGCGTGACCGGCATGGTCCTGGCAGACGACATGGGCAAGGAAGTCCCGGTCGCCGCGCCCGGCCCCGTGATCCCCACCGCCGGGGATGTGGTCACCGAGGTCAAGCTCCCGAACATCCGCAAGATCATCGCCAAGAATCTCATGGCCGCCCTCCACGAGCAGGCCCAATACACCATGAACGCCGAGGCGGACGTCACCGACCTGCTCGCCTTGCGCAAGCAGATCAAGGGCGCGGGCGAGACCCTTGACCTGGCCAACGTGAACATTGGCGACATGGTCATGTTCGCCGTCGTCAAGGCTCTGGCCAAGCATCCCGAACTCAATGCAGAGTTCGACGGCAACGTGATCCGTCAGCACTCCGCTGTGAACGTCGGCTTCGCCTGCGATACCCCGCGCGGCCTGATGGTCCCGGTTCTCCACGGTGCCCAAGCCATGGGCCTCGGCCAGATGGGAGCGGCGGTGAAGTCTCTCGCCAAGGACGCCATCGGCGGCACTCTCGATCCCGATGCCATGGTTGGCGGCACCTTCACGGTCAGCAATCTCG
>JABGQJ010001101.1 GCA_018648945.1 Victivallales bacterium | reverse complement strand
T
Organism: Victivallales bacterium; assembly: GCA_018648945.1. The sequence goes on along the minus strand of JABGQJ010001101.1, from coordinate 2,255 downwards.
GGGCGCGGTCTTCCCCGCTACGTTATCGAACCCCCAATGCGCCAGCAGGTGTTTGTCGGCCAGCGCGGGATCTTCCACCAGAAAACGACGCTTGAAGGCGTGCATCGTGGCCACCGCCGCCGGGTCGAGCTTGGCGATTCCCGTGTCGGCGATGAGCGGCTTGAGCTCAAATGCCTCGGCGGGGGCCCAGGCGTCGGCTTCGGGCTGATGGATCCAGGCGGAGGTGGTCTGGACCGGGTAGTTGCAGACACAGCCCTGGGCGAAGTTGGGGATGCTGAGGACACCGGAAGCGGCGACTAGGCTGTTGCTGCAGCCCGAGCGCATGTTGCGCAGACGGTGGCGCTCGCCACTTTCGAGGTCGATGTAGCAGACGGTCTGGTCGCGCACGAAGGCAAGGAAGGCGTTGGCCACCGCATAGTTGCAGCCGCCGCGTCGGAAGACATCGTTCTTGATGGACTCGCCCGTGGCCAGCTTCACAAACCGAGCGCCCTGGTCCAGGAACTTGTCCCCCATGATGACCACTGGCTGGGACAGACCGATGGGCTTCTCCCAGACCACATTGCCGGTTTCTCCATCCAGCAGGAGGGTGGTCTTGTCCCGACCCGCGAGCAACTGCTTGGTTTCGGTGGCGTAGGCCACCCAGTCGTCCTTCCCGCGCGTGGAAAGCCAACTGGAGGCGCTGTTCTTGTGGTAGGCCGCCCGATGCTGGTGTTGCCAACGTTCCTTGCCGGTCAGCTCATTCAGAGCCATGACCGTGGAGATGCATTCCTTGACGCCTTCCCCCCGGCGCTTGGACTTCTCGGTGGTCACCGGAGAGAGCGAATCGGTGCAGAAGACCGAGCCGTCAGCGATGGCGAGGGCCTTGGTGTTGAAGCGGTCCTGGGCGACGCGTTGCCAACGGATCGTGCCGGTCTTCCGGTCGAAGCAGACCAGGGCATCGGCATCCCAGAGGCCCTTCTCGATGGCTCCGGTATCGTAGGCGGAGACGGCGACCAGCACGGACTTCTCCGACACAACCACAGCGGCTGCGCGGGCCGGCTGGCCCTTGCCAGCAGCCCCGGCGAAGTCCATCCGGCGCAGTTCCTTGCCGGTGGCGGGATCGTACACCACACAACGGCCCTTGCCGGCTACGTAGATGCCGTCGGGCATAGAGGCAAAGCGGGTGATGAAGCCCTTGTCCTTGCCTTCGCCCTGCGTGGACCAGATCAGGCGACCGGTGTAGGCGTCGTAAGCGAAGAGCCTGCGACTGCGTTGCTGTAGAGCGAACACGCGGCCCTCGACGACCTGGGGTTTGACCCCCCGGCCATAGTCCTTGGATTTGATGAAGCCATACGCCGGACCATCCCCGTACCAGAGCGGGGCCAGCGGCGCGCGCACGGCGCGGTCCTTGGAAAAATAGCTCCGTGCGGGATCCGCTGTCTCGTGGGTCCAATCGGCGGCCCCGACGGGACCATCGGGACGGCTGATCTTGACCGAGGAGCCACTAGCCGCAATCTTGGCCCCGGGCAGTTGGGCGGCCTTCGCCAGGGTGGCAAACTCGGTGCACTGCGCCAGGGTGCCGGTGTAGCAGAGCGCGCCGCCATAGGGATGCACTGAGGTCCAGGCTTGGCCCAACTGGATCCCGGTGGGCACGCCCAGATCGCTCCCCCGGAGCCAGAGGGACGAGGCCAGATACGCAGGCAGGCGAAGCGCGAGCGGCTTCCCTTTGAGACGCTCCACCCGGAAGCCGTACACGCCGCTTGCGGCCACTCGGCGACGTTCGGCTTCCACCTCGGCAGCGTCGTCGGTACCGACGATCAGCCGCAGCTTGGTGTTGGCGAGGAGGAATTCGGTCTCCCCGGCATTCAGACCGCCGAGGATGAGAGCGATACCTTCCTGGGGGACCTTGGCCGCAAGTAGGGCCTTGAGCTCGGGCGAGGCGACCGGGGGCACGACCTCGGGCTTCTCCGCCAGATCCGTCGCGGCGGCGGCGCCAGCGCCGAAGCAGAGAAGCGAGCCATCCGCCAAGGCGACAAAGAGGCGATCCTGAGCCACGATCATCGAAGTGGGCAGGGCCTCGACCTTGGCGTCCATGACGAGGCTGATCGGGGGTCGCTTGCCGGTCACTTGCAGGGCTACCACACGGTTCCCCGCCCGCCCGTAGAGGGTGTTCCCTGCCTTGGCGAAGAGCCGGGTCTTGCCGCTCAGCCCAGTGGTCACGCGAAGGGTCATGCGAGCGTCCCAGCGGAAAGGCTTCAGCTTGCGCGTTCCCTGGG
>JABGQJ010001100.1 GCA_018648945.1 Victivallales bacterium | reverse complement strand
CTCCGTCCATCCTCTCTGGGGCGCACCCTGATGCGCCATAGGCGGCACCTCACGGCCTCGCAGGGCTCACCTCGAGGCCGGAGAGAATCACGTTTGGGGTGGCGGAGCGGCATGCCAGGGACAGCTTGCCGCTTGGGACGGCCACTACGAACGTCTCAACTCGGGTAGTCGGCCCCACTTCGATGCTGTCCAGCACGCTGCTCCCCTGGCAAAGGACGGTGATTCGGCTGGTGTCTCTGCTGGTGGATCGCAGGCGCATGGTCACTCGGTAGCGTGGGGCCCTCTTGGTATTCAGCTGCAGTTGCAGACTCACGGGCAAACGCACGCCGGCAGCGTCCAGCCAGGGAATGGTGTCGCGCTCTGCCGCCAGAGCATCGGCATGGCGGGAAACCGTCTCGGGTTTGGCTCCCTTCGGCAGGAAGGTCACGGGCAGCTTTTTGACGCCGCCATACTTCGGGCCGTATTTGGCGTGGCAGAGGGGGCGCCCGTAGGCGACGGGTCGCGGGTAGCCAAACCACACGCGGCCTTCAGCATCGTGCCGGTCGCCGGGCGCGCCGAGGTTCAGGCGCAGGCTGGTCGCCGCCTTGATCCCCCTGGCGCGCACGGTGCCGTAGTGGTGTTGCCGGTCGGCATGCACCAGGGCCATGGAGGCCTTGTAGTTGTAGGCGCAGACGCAGGAGCTGGAGCCTTCGGGAATGACGACTAGGCCGCCGGCAGGGATCATGTTAATCCAGCAACCGGCCCGCAGGATGGGATAGTGGTAGACGATGTCCCGCTGTTCAAGATCGTAGAACCCCAGCGAGCCACCCCGCGACATGATCAGGCTGGGCGAGCCGGAGAACACACTGCAGGCACGGCGCATGGCCGGCACGTAGGCCCTGTCGTTGCCACTCAAGGGGTCCTTATCGAGAACCGGCTTGCCCGTGTGCAGGTCGTGGGCGGCCGGCAGATGGGCGATGCCGTTGACCAGGACGGGGGAACACTTCTGGAGCTTGGCCACCTGCCATAGGCCCTTGCCAGTGTCGGCCGCGTAGGCCCGTGCTCCGCCATTCACCTTGGCCACCTGCGGATCTTCCATGGCCCGCGAGTAGGGCTGGATCGTGCTCAGGACCACCCCTGCCTTCGCCCACAGGGAGCTGTGGGTCGGGGCCACGTCGGTGGTTTCCCAGAGGAACTTGCCCGAGGCCAGGTCCAAGGCGCGCAGAAGGCGCGCCGGGTAATCCGCCTTGGCCCCCGGCTTGCGCTGGAGCTGCCGATGCCGCACCAGACCATCGATCACGAACACCTTGCTCTCGCTGATGGCGATGGCGTTCGAGTCGATTCCATCCCGGGGCCGGTACTGCCAGATCAGCTTGCCAGTCTTCTTGTCGAGGGCGAACAGCAATCGGTTGTCGGGATAGGCCCGGGACCACCATTTCTTCAGGACCTTCGGGTGCCCGAGGGTCCCGACGACATAGGGTCCAGACACCGCCAGGTACTCCCAGACCAGCGCCTTGTCTGCCAAGTCCGCCTTGGGCGGGTGCAAGGTGCTCAGCGTCTTGCCCGTGGCCGGGTCGAGCCGCAGGCATTCCAGGCGCCGCAGGGCGTACACCGCCTCGTGGTCTGCCGCAGTCGCCGGGCCACGATAGGCGCTGGGCCAGTGGGCCAGCTCGGGCAGTTCCCGTTCCCAAAGCGTGCGACCGGTATAGATGCACATGGCCAGCAGGTGGTCGGTGCCAGAGATGAAGCAGCGCCCCTCGGTCACCAGCGGCGCGGGCGCGCGGAAGTGCCGACTGACCATCTTGGCCGGGCCCGGCCCCCCGAACCACAGGGCCTTCAGGGGCAGACGAGCCAGCCGCTCGTCGGAGGCCGTGGACTTGCCGGGGTCGGCGTATTGGTGCGTCCACTCGCCCGCGCCTGCCAAGGCGCCGCGCGTGATCCGCAGGCCTCCCGGCGTGGAGGCGCGTAGGTTGGCTGGCACGTTCCCGGCGTCGAGCCAGGCACCCACCGAGTCCCGCAATGTGTCCGGAAACCGGATCTCGGCCACGCCGCCATAGGGTCGGAGAACGCGGAATGCCTCGGCTGCGGGCACGGCTCCCAGATCCGTCCCCGAAGCAAGCCGCACGATCACCAGATCGGCGAGGTACTGCGCATAGGGCAAGGGGGTGGTCACGGCATGATGCAGGGCCACCCGCGAACCATAGATCCCGGCATCCGCCAGGGCTTGCCGACGAGGAGTCAGCCCGCCCTTGGCTACGGGCATATTCATGGTCAACTC
>JABGQJ010000110.1 GCA_018648945.1 Victivallales bacterium | reverse complement strand
CACGCCGCCGGCCACCGGACGCAGCAGTTTGCGGCGGAACGCCCGGGCCTGGCGCTGGAAGTCATCGCCCTGCGAGACGAAAGCAGTCAGCCCGCCAGCGTCTTCGGCGAGGGTGCGCAGGAGCCCGCGATCGACCTCGTTGCCGACCCCGATGCAGAACACGCGGGCAGAGGCCGGGCGTTGCTGGATGATCTTTAGCAGTTGCGTGCGCTCGGTCCTCTCGGTCATGCCGTCGCTCAGAATGACCACGTTCAGGGACCGGTCGCTATCGGCATGCTGATAGGCTTGGGAGATGGCGGTCCGCAAGATGGTGGAGCCGCCAGGGCGCTGTGCGTCGAGGAAAGCGCGCGCCTGCTGCTTCGTCTGTTCGCTCGGAGTGGCCAGGCTGCCAAAGAGCCCTTTGGGGGCCATGTTGAAGGCGATGAGCTCGAACCGGTCCTTGTCGCCAAGGACGTTGACAAACTCAGCCACGGAGTTGCGGGAGAGACCGATCTTGCCATCCTCCCGCATGCGACCGGAGACGTCGAGGACAAACACGTAGTCCATGCCCTGGTCGCTGACGGCTTCGAGCTCCTTGCCGGGGGTCAGCATCAGGCAGAAGTAGCCGTCCTCGCCTTTCGGCTTGCTTGCGATCAGGTCGAGGCCAGTCCGGGGACGCTTAGTCTGGAAGCAGAGAACCGCGTCCCTTGCCAGGTTTCCTTCCCGCGTCTCAAGGCTGGCCTGCAGGAACTCGGCCGTGTGCGAGACAAAGCAAACGCGAAGTCCGCAGGGTGGCTCGGGCTCTGCTTGCCGACGATGGGGATCTCCGACCTGCAGTTGAGGTCGAGGGAGAAGGTCCCTTCGGTCCGTTGATCGATGGTCTTGCGCGTGGTGGTGGCAAGCGGGTAGACGTAGGTAACCCAGTCGCTGTCCCACTCCAACTCCTGGTAGTAGGTGACCTGGACACGCTGCTTGGCCTTCGGGCCAATGGGGAAGATGCGCATCTCGAAGGTCCTGTAATCGACCTGCTCAAGCAGGCCCGGATCGCGCCGTTGCCGTTTGTAGCTGTTGTAGATCTCGCGGGCCCGCTTCTTCTCAAGCACTTCGCCGACCATCTCCTTGCCGTTGATCCACATGCTGAAGTTGGCCACCGATGCCGACTTGGGGACGGGGAAGGTGTAGAGCGCCTCGACCTGCCGGTCCTCGGTGTTGCGGAAGACCTGGGTGACCTCGGTGACGGCAATCCCGTTGTTGATAGTGACCTGGACCTCGTGGGACACGATCTTGAGTACGCCTCCGGAGCCGCCATCCGCGATCAGCAGCCCGGCGGCATGGGTGAAACTGCTGAGGATCAGGAACGCGGCCACTGCCGCGCCTGCACAACGGGAGGGACGCCCGGCGCACGGTTTGGGGGAACGGATCAAGATCATGGCTGGGAACCTCGGGTTTGGTTGGGATGACCGCGGACCCCTCCGCAGTTCGGGGAAGGCCCAAGCAGAATGGGTGCCCACCCGACGAGTGGTGAGCAAACAAGGGCAGCGTGGCCACCTCATCCTGCCGCCCGCATCCTCCCAAAGCCCAGTGGTACCCATGCCATGTAAAACCAAGCATCCAACTCGCCGACCACCGAACTGTCCGGGATCGGGACGCCCTGGCGGCAGCGAAGCCATCCAGCATTGCCTTGCTCCCTCCGGCCGAGGGGTTGCTTTGAGGCGCGAAAGGGGCCATAATCTTCCCATTGCGGGTGGACGCCACGTATTCGTCTGGCATATTACTAGGCCTGCAAGCATTATAGGGCGCGGTCGCCAAGTGGTAAGGCAGAGGTCTGCAAAATCTCCATCACCGGTTCGAATCCGGTCCGCGCCTCCAACTGCTCTCCATCGCTGGGACTGACATCGGTCGGTACCAGCATTTCTTTCAGTATTGGATACCGCCCAAAGGTGGCGGATTCTGTAGGGGTAGCTTGCTCCCGGTGAGTTGGGCATACCATGCGGAATACACGGAGTGGCCTCACATTCCATGGCGAAGAAAAAAGCAGGCAAGAGCCAGAAAGAGAGTGTCGTTCAGCCCGAGGACGCGATGAGTCGGGTGGCGATGCTATGTCAGGAAAGCAAGTGGCGCGAAGCGGATCTTCTCTGCCGGCAGACTAGTGCCAGGGCAGAGAAGGAAGGCAAAGCGGACCTCGCAGCTGGCCTCAAGATGGCTCTCGGAAAGATCGAATACTCGTTGCGGCGCCAGATGGCTGCTGCCCTAGTGGCCAAAAGTCAAGAGTTTCTGAAGAAGGAGTACCTCCTTGATGTTGGGGAATAACGAGGAGATTCTCGGTGTAGATCTCGGCGAAGCGTTCGACCGCATGGTGAGCGATCTGCCTTGGCAGAGCCTCCGGGCTTACGTCCAAGCGAACACGCAGGTTCTCAAGGCCTGTAGCGCTGGCGGTCACCGCATGAATCAAAAACGGCGCAAGCGGGTGGAGACGATCCTCACCCGTGAAGCGGAAAAGGCTGAATACTCCCAGACCATGTGCAGCGGAGTGTTCGCCGTCTGGTATCCCACCCACAAAAAACTGCATACGGGCCTGGAAGAGCATTTCCACTCCGATGAGTACAAGGCCTACCGCGAGGAGAACGACCTCGAGGAAGACGACTACGTACTCTCCGAGGAGAAATTCGAGCACTTCTTCAAGATCGAAGATCTCGACAAGTGGCGCACCCTCCTCTGCTTCAGCCCGCTGAAGTTCACCCAGGCACAGGCAGACGGAATCCTGAACGACAGCCAAGGCAACACCGAGTTGCTCGACCGGCTGACGGCTCTGGAAGCGGAGATGGAGGAACTGCGCAGGCGCGACGCGCAACTGACAGTCGAGAGCCAGCGCACGACCGAGGAAGCCCAGCAGCGCACCGCAGAGGCGAACGAAGCCAAGCGCGCACTGCGCGAAGGTCGCGGCGGAATGGAGGGCCTTGCCAAGAAACTGGAGGTCTCCCAGGCGGAGAACCGGCGGCTGCGCGTGCAAGGCGAGAAGATCGAGGCACACAGCAAGCAGCTCGAGGAGCACTTCGAGGCCGAGCTGGAGAAGCAGGCAGGTCGCCTGCGGGTGGACCTGGCCCGCGTGCAGGCAGAGCTCATGGACTGGCAGGGCAAGTACGAAGGACAAGTGGTGGGCAACCGCCGCCTGGACGAAGGAATCGCCACAGCCAAGAAGGAACTCCTCTTCGCCGAACGCCGGACCGAACAGGCGGAAGCGGATTCCGAACGCCTGAACTCCTTCGCCGACCTCGTCCTCGGGCAGATTGACTGGCCCAAGGTCGGTGCCCAGATGAAACTGACCCCCATGCTCCGCCGGCAGTTCAACAGCCTGGTGCGCAAACTCGACTACGAGGAAGACAACACCCTCACCATCGAGGCAACGCTGCCTGCCTTCTGGGATGGGCTGATGGGCCTGGAGCGCGAACTGATCGACAAGGTCGCGCACAGCAACACGATGGAAGTGGCTTCTGGTGGTGTTGAGGCGTACTGGCGCGCGCTGACCGATGCGTTCGGCGATGTCCGCATCAGCCTCGAAGCCCGCCTGGTCCTCCTGAACATGATCCAGGAGATCTTCTACCAAGTGCTGGAGCAGGATGACCTCGAGGCAAGCCTACTCCCGACGAAGTAAGGCTCACTCAGATCTAGATATCCACCACCAAGGGCGGCATCCATGCGATGCCGCCCTTGTTTGGTTTCTCGCCCCAGACTCCTGCGGAATCCCCTCGTCGTCGTCCTTGAATCAGAGCCCCGGAAGGTGTCGAGTGGAACCCACCCGCAGGAAGTGCTGCCCGGGCTGACAACGACCTCCTCCTGCCGAAGAAACTGGCCTACCTACTCAGCGAGGGGGCGAACACATGGTGCATGGCAGACCGGAACCTACTCGGCGAACGAGCGATATCTGCCCACCGATTCGAGCATCACTCCGAGGGCCCCGAATGCTCGGATCGCGGACCGTTGCGGAGGAAGCGGGAGACCTTGTCACCAGCAGGTCGGGCGACTATGCTCCTGCGTGGTCAGGACTCCGCGCATCGATCCTGCCGGCGCAATCCGTGACTGTGCTCCGCCTGGCAGCGGGATTCTGTAGGTCGATCAGTAACCTGAGCGAGGAACGTACCATGGGCGATTTCCCGAGAGAAGACGGCTACCGCGGCATCTGGTTCACACTGGGCCAGTACCTGGGCGAGGAGCACCTCTACGGGGACAAATACTCCGGCGGCCTGGGGACCTACACGGCAAAGCACGTGCCACTCGCGGTGTATAGCCCGGAAGTGGGGAAGACCTTCTTCGTCTACGGCGCGTCGAAGGACCACAAGCGCCACCTTCTCGCCATGGCTTCCTACTATGACCACACGACTGGCTTGGTCCCCCGCCCCACCGTCGTGCACGACAAGGGCGGCGTCGATGATCCGCACGACAATCCAAGCATCTGCATCGACGAGTACGGCCATGTGTGGATCTTCGTCAGCGGGCGCGGCCAGACGCGGCCGGGGTACAAGTACCGCAGTGTCGATCCCTACAGCGTCGATGCCTTCGAGCAGGTATCGGAGGAGGAACTCACCTATCCGCAGCCTTGGTGGATCGAGGGTCGGGGGTTCCTGCATCTGTTCACCAAATACACCGGTGTCCGCGAGTTGTACTGGAACAAGAGTCCAGACGGACGCCAGTGGACGGAGCACCGGAAACTCGCCGGTATCGAAGGGCATTACCAGACCAGCCGACAGCGGGGCAATCGAGTCATCACCGCCTTCAACATGCACCCCGAGGGAAAGCCCGACCGCCGCACGAACCTGTACTACGTCGAGACCTCAGACCGCGGGGATACATGGCAGAAGGCAGACGGACAACGGGTCGAGACGCCGATGACCGACAAACACTGCCCGGCTCTGATCCGGGACTTCGAAGCCGAGGGCCGACTCGTCTACATGAAGGACATCAACTTCGACTCGGCAGGGAACCCGGTAATCCTGGTGATCACCTCAGCCGACCACCGCGCAGGACCCAGCGGCGAGCCGCGGGAGTGGACGCTGTGCCAGTGGCTCGGGGACCGCTGGGACTTCCGCGTTGTCACCACCTCTACCCACAACTACGACATGGGTTCGCTCTACATCGACGGTGCCGTCTGGCGCATCATCGCGCCGACTGAGCCCGGGCCGCAAGTCCACGGAACCGGGGGCGAGATGGCGCTCTGGCTAAGCGAGGATGCCGGCCAGACGTGGAAGAAACGGCGCTCGATCACGCACGACAGCCCGCTCAACCACGCCTATGCACGCCGCCCTGTCAACGCCCACCCCGACTTCTACGCGTTCTGGGCCGACGGCAATCCGTTCGACTTCTCCGAGTCCCGTCTCTACTTCACCAACCAGGCCGGGGACCAAGTGTGGCGACTGCCAGACACCATGACCACCGACTTCGCCCGCCCAGAGCCCATCGCGGGCCGATAGGCCAAGACGACGTCGGCCTGGAAGCCAGGCGACACGCTGCCCGCCCTGCCTTGCTCTACTCGGTTGGCCCCGTGCTTGCGCCCAAGCCGATCTCCTCGGCCACCTCGCGCATGCCCGCGATCACGTCCTCGATCAGATCCATCAGCTCCACCCCCAGGCGGTCCGCGCCCTGCTGGATGACTTCGCGGTTGGCACCGGCCGCGAAGTTGGCGTTCTTCCATTTCTTCCTGACCGATTTCACCTTCAGATCCAGCACGCTCCGCGAAGGCCGGACCAGCGCGCAGGCCGTCACCAGCCCGGTCAGTTCATCGATCGCGTAGAGGCAATTCTCCAGCGTCGTCAAGGGCTCCACGTCGGTGCACAGGCCCCAACCGTGGGCCTCGACCGCACGGATGTATTCCGCCGGCCAATCCGCCGCCTCAAGCAGTTCCCGGGTCTTGCGGCAGTGCTCGTCGGGCCAGCGTTCCCAATCCAGATCGTGAACCAGGCCGATGGCGCCCCATTCCTCCTCATCCTGCCCATACTTGCGCGCCAGACGCCGCATCACGGCCTCCACCGCCAGGTAGTGGTTTACCAACGCCTCGGACTCGGTGTGGGCGACGACCAGTTGCCAGGCATCGTCGCGGGTCGGGATGTGTGCCATCGATCGGGCTCCTCGTTAGTGAGACTACCACCATAGCACCGATTCCCGCACTACGGCAGTTCGCGGCCGAATCGTGCCGAGCGTATCGCGGTCAAACCGCTGTCACATCTGCCTTGGCAGTGCCCGGCAAAGCCGGGATCACTGCGGTTTGACCGCCCGGATCACGGTGAGGAAGGGAATGCGGGACAGGTCGTCCCGCCGCTCCATCCAGTCAGCGCTCCAGTAGGGGACCTGGTCGCACAGCGCCCGGTCAGAGACGACGTTGCGGGCCTCGGGGCGTGGCTCCAGCAACTGGTCGACAACCAGGCCTGCCTGTCGAAACCAACCGAACAGCGTGCTCAGGGGCACCGCTCGACTGGCTTCTTCGGACTCCCCTTCCTGGCGCCAGTCCTTGGCTGGGGAAAAGTAGTTCTGGGTGAAGACGCCGGTGTCCCCGCCATCCACTTCCACCCACTCCCCCATGTCCAAGGGGTGGGACGTGCTCAGGACAAACACGCCGCCCGGCCGCAGCAGCTCGGCCGCAGCCTGGATCAGCCGTTCCGGGGCCTCCACGAAGGGCAAGGCATAGCACGAGTGAATCAGCCCAAAACGAGCCTGTCCCCGGAAGGGGAGATGGTCGAGGTCCGTCTGCACCAGGTCCACCAGGGCATGGTGCTCCGCAGCCAGGCGTCCCGCCGCCGCTAGCTGCTCCCCGGACAAGTCGCAGGCGACACAACGCGCCCCGCACTTGGCCAGGTAGATCGAGTTTTGCGCGCCGCCGCAGCCCAGTTCCAGACAGCGCAGCCCCGCCAACGTCGCGGGCAGCAATCCAAGCTGGCGGTCGCCCGGAACCAGCGGTCCGTAGTGGAAATCATCCACGCGGATGCGAGTGACACGCTGGTACTCCGCGGCAATGGCGTCCCAGTAGCCTTGCGAGGACCGGCTCACTCCTTGCCCGCCGCAATGTGCACTCTGGCATGGGCGGCCTCATGGGCCCGTTGCTTCACCCGTTCCATCGCCTGGGCCGCCGTCTCCCCCTGCAACTGCTTCATGATCTGCTCTTTCACTTCGCCGAAACCCAGCTTGCGGCCGGGGGCGCCAGCGCCAGCCATCAGCAGATGGTAGCCGGCACGGCTCTCGATGATGCCGCTGATCTCCCCCATCTTGAGCTTCCGGGCTGCGGAACGCAACTCCTTGTTCAGCCGGTCTTCGGAGACCAACCCCAGATTCCCGTTGTTCATCGCGCTGGGACAATCGCTGCCGAGCTTCGCCACGCTCTGGAAGCTCATGCCCTCCGCAATCCGCTGCCGCATTTCCACTGCATTCCGACGCAAAAGGCGCTGCCGGCTCTTCGGCGCTTTCGGGCGTTTGGCGACGAGAATGTGCCAAAGCTGACGGGACCTGGGCAGTGCGAACTCCTTCCGGTGTTTCTTGAAGTAGGCCTTGGCGTCCGTCTCATCCAGGGCGATCGAGGGTCCCACCTGCTCTGCAATCCAGCGGTTGACCGCACCGGTCTCCGCGAGTTTCCGCACGACCGTCGCCTCCGGCACCCCCTGCATGGCCATCGTCTCACGGTAGAGCTCCTCCCCCATCGCGTCCCGCCGCTTCTCCAGTTGCAGGCGGGCGGCGGGCAGGTCCGGCTTGTAGCCAGCGCCCGCAGCCTGCTGCAACAGCAGTTCATGGTCCAGTTCGGACTCGGCCAGAGCCCGCGCCCAGCTCAGCAACTGAGCCGGCGGCACCACCATCTTCGCCATCAGACGAGCCCGCATTTGCGGTCGCATCAGGACGCGGATGCGTTCTCCTTTGATCACGCCGCCGTCAAACGATGCGGCAACTGCGGGGATGAAGAGCAACGCCCGCTCCACGATGGCGTTGGCATCGGCCTCGCTCAAGCGCGCCAAAGGCGCTTCCTGAGCGCGCCCGGAAAACGCCAACAACACAGCCAACGAGAACACGGAGCGGTAAGCGGTCATCGAGGTCTCCCTGGATCACTGAGGTGAGCCCGCAACTGATCGATCCGGCCCAGCAGGTCGCCTACGCTGGGACATGGCGTCTGCCAGCAAGGCGCCGCAAACGCCTGCCGGGGCAACACGAAACTCTCCAGCCCCTGCCATACCAGTTTCGGGGTCATCCGCACGGACGAGCTGAGCTCGCGCAGGTAAGCGACCGCATCGTCCATCCGGCCATCGGAGGCGGCGTAGCGGGCATGCAAAAGAAGACCGGAAAGCGTGCATGGCGGCAAGCGAACGAGCCCTTTGCCCAACGCCTGGCGCACGTCGCCTGGCAAATCATCCCAGAACAGGGCAAAGGCGATCTCGAGATACTCGCTCTGATACATGCCGGACGACGCGCTCTCGGACACTTCGCGCACCGTGCGCCAATCGCCCCGGGCCACCGCCTCGACAGTGAGCAGCAACGGGTGCTGGGGACCAACCGTGGCCACGATCTGAGCCAACACTCGATCTGCATTGGGGTCGCCCACGAGGACCAGCTGATCCAGATCCCCGAACAGGGACTCCGCGACCTGCTCTCGCTCATGCGCCACCAGGCCAGAGATCTCCACCTCCTCGCCCTTCAGGAACTCGACGAAGGCAGGGGCACGGTCCAAGAGCTCACGGTGTCCATCCAGCCGGGCCAGCGCTTCCCGGACTGCGGCAGACGTCTTGTACGGCTTGGCTGCGACATAGAGCTGCACCGCGCGCAACGCATCGGGCAACCCGCGCCACGCCATGAAGATCGTCCCCATGTCCCCATACCGCTGCTGATGGCGCAGGATCTTGCTCGCTTCCGCCAGTTCGCCGGCCCGGAACTGCTGGTTCAGGCGGACCACCAGTTCGCGGTCGCGCTCATGCGCCACCGCCAAGTCGGGAAGGCGAGAGTCAGGGTCCACATCGGCAAGCCGACGGAGGGCTGAAAGCGAGGACGTGGCCCCCTCGCTACGCAGGCTGTCAAGAGCGTCCGTGAGCAGACGACTCTCCATGCCCTCGTAGTCAGGGGCTTCCTCGCGGTCACAGCCCGCAACCGCCAACCCAACTGCCAAAATCGCCCACCACGGGGTCCGCAACATTCTTGCTCCCTGAAAAACCAGGCCAAACGGTTGACAGTCCGCAGCAACCGCGCGAGATTCTTGTCTACCCCAAACATAGCACTGGCAGCCTGGATTCCCACATGACTGACACACGCACGGACGGCAGAGCTTGCGACGAGCTTCGCCCCATTTCCTTCGAGTTGGACTACCAGCGCGCCCCAGCTGCATCCGTCCTCGTCTCCTGCGGGAACACGCGCGTGATCTGCGCGGCAAGCGTGCTCGATTCGGTGCCCCGGTGGATGAGCGCCGAGGGGAAGCAGGGCGGCTGGGTCACAGCGGAGTACCAGATGCTCCCGGGCTCCACCGGACCTCGGTGCAGCCGGGAACGCAGCAAGCCAAGCGGGCGCAGCTCCGAGATCCAGCGGCTGATCGGGCGCAGCCTGCGCTCCGTCGTGGATCTGGAGAAGCTCCCCGGCAAGACGATCTCCCTGGACTGCGATGTCCTGGACGCTGACGGCGGCACCCGCTGCGCGTCCATCTGTGGTTCGGCTGTGGCGCTTGAGCTGGCCCTGTTGCGGCTGTCCGAGGCCGGGCAACTCACCCAGTGGCCCCTTGTCTCAAGGGTGGCGGCGGTGAGTGTGGGAATGCTCGATGGCCGCGAGATTCTGGATCTCTGCTACGAGGAAGACTCGGCCGCCGCCGTGGACATGAACGTGGTCATGACCTCCCTCGGCGAGTTCGTCGAGTTGCAGGGCACGGCCGAGGAACACCCATTCACCCGGGACCAGCTCACTCGCCTCCTTGCCATTGCGGACAAGGGTGTGCGGGAGATACTCGAACTGCAGAAGGCCGCCCTGGCCAGCAGAACCACCTAGCCCCAAACCAAGGAGGGCAGAACGTGAGAACCTGGATCGCCCTGCTCCTGACCGTCGGAATCGCCTCGCACCTGGCAACGGGGGCCGACGAGGCAACACCCGAAGCCGCACCCGCCGCCGAGACCGAAGATGCCGAGCCCACCACGACCAGCGAGGAAATCGTGGAGCCAGCGCAGCCCGCCGAGCCGGCCCTGCCCCTGCAACTGCACTGCGGCCAACTCATCAGCATCGTGCCAGCCACGGATGCAGAAGCAGTGGATATGCAGAAAGCACTCGCCGCAGGCAAGCTCGAGCCCGACGCGGGGGCCCTCCCGGACACGCTTCGGAGAACGCCTGCCACGGGCATGACCTTCGCCGTGGCCGAAATTCGCCTGGCCGCCAAGCGGAGCGTCGGCAGAACGGACTTCATCCTGTGCCATGGCAGCCAGGAGAGCGAATGCCTGGCCCTCGGCGATGGCAGCAGCGCCTTCGACGAACGCCTCTGGGAACTGGAGGAAGGCACCGCGCGCCTGCTCTTCGAGGTCCCACAGGAAACGCATGTCGTCTCGCTCGAGTACGCGCCCGAGCTGCGCGTCAAACTGCCGGGCACAGGCGAGCTTCCCTTCGGCGAGCAGCCTCTCCCCGACGTGCAGCCCCCAGCCAACGAGACGCCCGTAGCGCCGCCAGCCACGCCCACCGCGTCTCCCGCGCAGGACCCCAAGCCAGCGGCGAAACCCACCCCAGAACCGGCACCCGAGAAGCCAGCTCCCAAACCAGCACCCAAGCCAGCACCCGCGAAGCCGAAGCCGGCCGACGACGGAGCCCCGCTGTTCTGAGTAAACTCCCGATAGCCCACCTGTCACTGACCAACACCGAAGCCGCCATCCGGCCGCAAACCCAACGCGTGATGGAGCCGCCCACCCGCCGTTCCGTCGTCCACAAACCATGCGCCGTCTAGCAACCAGAGCCATACCGGCAATCGTGATCATCGGCATTCTGCTCGGCTGGACTCCGCGGGGAAGACAGGCGGGGCAGACGGCGGCAGGCGGCATGACACGCCCGTTCATCGAAGCCTGGAATCGCCTGGCCGGCGGGGCCATGGGCCTGATCCGGACCGTGTTGCCCAGCGCGAAGAGCCCGGTCGCCGAAGCCAGGGATCTGGCGGCCAAGTTGCGCGAAGCAGAAGCGAAACTGGCGGAAACCGACGCCTTGCGCCGGGAAAACAACCAGCTCCGCCTGGCCCAAGCCCTGCCGCGACGGCAAGGGTGGCGAGCCGTCGTTGCCGAGGTCATTGCCCGCGATCCAGTCACCTGGAACCGAGGCTTCCGAATTGGCCGTGGCACCGAGAATGGGGTCGTTGTCGGCAGCGTCGTGCTGAATGGTCGCTACGTGCTTGGCCGCGTCGCCCACGCTGGCAAGGCCAGTGCGACGGTGGACACCATTGGTACCCCGGGCTGCAAGCTGAGTGTCGTGTTGACCGATAGCGGCTCCGTGGGTGTGCTGTGGGGGAAAAGTCGGGAGCAGTGGCGCGGCCCGCCGGAGTGCACGGTCAACTTCCTGCCCAAGGACGTCCAGGCAGCCGAAGGCGAACTGGTCGTCACCTCCGGACTCGGGGGCACGGTGCCCGATGGCCTCCTGGTAGGCCGAGCGTCCAGCGCCCCCAAGATCCGCGAGGGCACGCACGCCAGTGTTGCCATCCTCCCCGCCGCCAGTTTCCGGCGGGTGAGCTTCGTGACCGTTCTCAGTCCCACAACGCCAGCCGCCACTCCCTGACCGCTGGCAACTCCTTCCCGGAGAGGAATCCCAACGTGAACACGCAGAACGCCCCTTGGACAGTCGCCTTCGACGCCGATTCCGCCTGTCTGGGCCTCCAACATCCGTCCGGTGCAGCTGTCACTGGCACCCTCGCCTTCCAGAGGGGAGACGAGCAGTGGCGCGTCGGCGATTCCCGAGACGCCATCCCCCAGCGCCTGGCCCTGCTCGACACCCAGAGCAATGTGCAGGGATACGTCCATGTTCTCGTCCAGGGCTCGCGCTTGGAGATGCTCGTCCACCACCGCACCGCCCAGTTCTATGCGGGGACCCTCTCCTTTCACGGCACCGCCACCCTCGGCAGTACAACGTTTGCTTGCCGCACCAGCGCCCCCACGGGCGGTAGCCAGGTGGTTCAACTCGCCTCCGGCCCCGCCGACAGCGCCCTCAACGAGACGCTCTTCGACATCGACAGTGACACGGCCCTCCGCTTCGCCGGCGCCACCGTCAGTCTGGCCAGCAAACAGGACTCCTTCACGGTCACCCTGACTGCCCGCATCGAGGATGCCGACTGCGCCGCCCTGGCCATCGAGCTGCTCCCGGACTACTACCGCTCCCGCTATGTCCCCTACTACACCCCCATCGACAGGCAACGTTGCCCCTCCCCGCCCACCGGCTGGATGAGCTGGAACACCTACTTCGACCAAGCCGGAGCCGAGGAGAATCTCGCCGAAGCACGAGTCGGGGCCGAACACCTCCAGCCCTTCGGCATGCAGACTTGGTCCATCGAGTCCTGGCAGGAGAACTCCAGCACGCTCCCCGTCCGCGACTTCCACAATCTCGACCGCAGTGCCCATTCCACTCAGTTCCCGGAGGGCATGAAGAAGCTGGCCGACGACATCCGCGACCTCGGCTTCCAACCCGGCATCTGGACCGCTCCCTTCGGCACCGGCAACCGTGCGTTCTACGAAGCCCACCGCAGCATGTTCCTGCATCAGGCCAACGGCGAGCCCTTCACTAACTGGTGTGGACGCTACCTGCTCGACCCCTCCCAGCCCGAAGTGCGCGAGCATATGCGGGAGATGCACCGGGTGATGCAGGAAGAATGGGGCTACGAATTCTTCAAGATCGACGGCATGTCCGGCCGCAGCCACGGCTACTCCGCCCACTTCTTCGAGCGGGACGAGGTCAAGGCCGCCTTCCGCGACGAGTGCCCCAATCCCTTCGAGCTCTGCGTTCAGGCCTTCCGCGAGGGCATCGGGGCAGACAGCGTGTTCCTTGCCTGCCAGGGGCACTACACCGGCCCCGAGGCCGAGCTCGCCGACGCCTCACGCATCGGCGGCGACATCGTCCACCCCAACAAGCCGTCCGACTGGAACAACCTTCTCAGCCAGGGCCGCGCCACCCTCAACCAGCTCTTCGTCCACAATATCGTTCTCTACATGGACCCCGACACCCTCCTCGTCGGCGACCACCACGCCATCGAACAGGCGCGGGTCACCACCACCATCGTCGCCCTCCCCGGCCAGCTCACCTTCGCCGGTGACAAGCTGGGGGAACTCACGCCCGAGCGCATGCGGCTCATCCAGCAGAGCCTGCCGGTCTGCGATGTCCGCCCGCTCGACCTTTTCCCCATCTTCGACATGCGCCCGGTCTGGGACCTCAAGATCAGCCGCCCCTTCGGCCAGTGGGACCTGGTCGCCCTCTTCAACTGGGACGACGAAGAACATGCCGTCAGCACGCCCCTTGCCGACCTCGGGCTCGAGGCAGGCGACTACGCAGCCTGGGAATTCTGGACCGCCAGCGATCTCGGCACCGTCGCCAACGAACTGGCCCTGGAAGTCCCCGCTCGCAGCGTTCGGCTGGTAGCCCTGCACCCGCTGGCGGACCATCCGCAATTCCTCTCCACCGACCGGCACGTCACCCAGGGCGGCGTCAGCTTGCTCGACTGCCAGTGGACGGGCGACGCCCTGGAAGTGGAACTGGACCTGGTCAGCGGGCATGCCTTCACCTACCGCTTCCGCGTGCCGGAGGGCTTTGCCTTCCTCGGTGCCGAGGCGGAGACCGGGTTTGCCCCCGAGGCCTGCCTGGCCGGCCAGATCCTCTCGATTCGCCTGACTGCGACCGCCAGCGGCCCCGCCAAACTGACCCTTCAGTTCTCGCGCTGAGCCACCGTCTCGCTATGGTACCGGTCCGAGACTAGCCCTTCCCCAAGGATTCCCCCAATGCAATACCGCCCCTTTGGTTCTCTCGACTTCCAGGTTTCCGCCCTCGGCTTCGGCATGATGCGCCTGCCCACCAACAGCGACGACGCGGCCGACATCAACATCCCCGAGGCCATCGCCATGGTCCGCCGCGCCATCGACGCGGGCGTCAACTACATCGACACCGCCTATCCCTACCACGGTGGCCAGAGCGAAGTGGTGACCGCCCTGGCCCTGGCCGACGGCTACCGCGAGAAGGTCAAGCTGGTCACCAAGCTCCCCACCTGGATGGTGACCTGCGAAGCGGACGTGGACCGCTTGCTCGACGAGCAGATTGCGCGCCTCGGCGGCGCCTTCATCGACATCTATCTGATCCACAATGTCAGCCGCGGCGGCTGGCCGACCATTCAGGAATGCAACATCGTCGGACGCCTGGAAGCCGCGAAGGCAGCAGGCAAGATCGGGGCCATCGGCTTCTCTTTCCATGATGATTTCGAGCTACTGAAGGAGGTCGTGGATTCCTACGACTGGGACGTGGCGCAGATCCAGTACAACTACATGAACGAGAATGTCCAGTCCGGCACCGCCGGGCTGGAATACGCCGCCAGCAAGGGCCTCGCGGTGGTCATCATGGAACCGCTGCTTGGTGGTTGCCTGGTGGATACGCCCCCTCCCGTCAACGAGATCCTCGCCGAGGGCAGCGTCGAACGGACCCCCGCCGACTGGGCGCTGCAGTGGCTCTGGAACAAGCCCGAGGTCGCCACCGTGCTCAGTGGCATGAGCGCGATGGAGCATGTGGACGAGAACGTCGCCAGCGCCGCCAGCTCTGGCGTGGGCTCACTCAGCGAGGCCGATGTGGACGTGATGCGCCGCGCCGCCGAGACCTATCAAGGCCTCACCCCCATTCCCTGCACCCGCTGCCGGTACTGCATGCCCTGCCCCGAGGGGGTCGATATCCCCAGCGCCTTCTCCCTCTACAATGGCATCCACGCCTTTGGCGGCAATCAGGGCATCCTCAACCGCATCATCTACAGCAACTTCCCCGCTGCCGACAAGGCCGACAACTGCGTCGCCTGTGGTCTCTGTGAAGAGAAGTGCCCCCAGAAGATCGCCATCTCGGAACTCCTCCCCGAAGTCCACGAGTTCCTCTCCCGCCCCCCCAAGCACGGGGAGTAGCGCGGGGAAGCCGGGGTCAG
>JABGQJ010000011.1 GCA_018648945.1 Victivallales bacterium | reverse complement strand
CGGCTGACCTGCTTCAACACCCAAGGCAGCGATTGGCTTGGGCGGCCCATGGCCCCTGAGATCAGCATTGCGAAGGGGATGACCCAGGCCCTCTGGATCGGGATCGACATCTCCGCAGAGTCCGAGCCGGGGGAGTACCGCGGCACGGTGACTCTCACTCCCGCCAATGCCGCACCCACCACCGTCGAGATTCGGTTGACCGTGTCGGACCCGGTTCTCCCAGACCGGGGGGATGCCGACGCCTGGCGCCATTCCCGGCTGCGCTGGCTTGATTCAGACTTGGGCAGGGATGCCGACTGCACCCAGTCCTTCGAGCCTCTGCGGGTCGAGGGTCGCACCGTATCCTGCCTGCAACGTCGCGTCCGGCTCGCCGACACAGGCCTGCCCGAATCCATCACCAGTCAGGGCAATGAACTTCTTCTCCAGCCCTTGCGTTTCGTTGTCGATGACGGGGCGGCACACGCCTTCCTGGCCGCTCCGGACTGGTCGGTGCGCCAGATTGGCAGCGGGCTCGTGCGTTGGCAGACCAAGGGCAGGGCAGGGCCACTCCGGGTGGTATGCACCTCCACCATGGAGTCGGATGGATACATCAACGTGTCTTTGGCGTGTAGAGCCGACCGAGACACCAGCTTGCGCGATCTACGCCTTGAGATCCCCATGCGTCCGGCCATGGCCACATACCTGATGGGGATTGGGCGGGAGGGGGGGCGTCGGCCCGAGCACTATGAATGGCGTTGGCCGGCGGGTCCAGCCAACGGTCACTACTACGACAGCTTCTGGATGGGGGATGCTCACGGCGGCATTCACTGTGAGCTGCGCGGGGCCGACTATTGCGGGCCCATGGTCAACCTCTACTGGCGGCTGGGGCAGCTCTCGCCGCCCGAAACGTGGGCCAACGGGGGCAAGGGAGGATGTCGGGTGGCCGATGTCGAGGGAGCCGCCACCGCGACCTCGTTCAGCGGGGCGAGGAATCTCGCCCAGGGCGAGGAGGTGACCTTCGAGTTCTCCCTGATCGTCACTCCCGTCAAACCGCTGGATTCGGGGCGGCATTTCCGCGAGCGGTACTACCATAGCCATGGTCCGCCGGAGCAGGTTCGCGCTGCCGGTGGCAATATCGTCAACGTACACCACGGGTCGGCCGCGAATCCCTACATCAACTACCCCTTCCTCGCTGCGGATGCATTGCGCGAGTACGTGGCGAAGATGCATGCAGCGGACCTGAAGGTGAAGATCTACTACACGGTGCGCGAACTGACCAACCACATTCCCGAGATCTGGGCTCTCAGGAGTCTCGGGCACGAAGTGCTGGCCGGCGGGGGCGGGGGGGGCTATCCCTGGCTGCGCGAGCAGTTGGTTGACGACTACTCACCGTCCTGGTACCAGCATTTCGACGACACCGGCGACGTTTGCGCATCGATCGTCAACAGTGGTGCCTCGCGCTGGTACAACTACCACATCGAGGGGCTGCGCTGGTTGCTGGCGAACACGCGCATGGACGGTCTCTACCTGGACGACGTGAGCTATGACCGTGAGACTCTGAAGCGCATCCGCAAGGTGCTTGACCGCAAGCGGCCCGGGAGCATGATCGACCTGCACTCCAACACAGCGTTCTCCATCGGTCCGGCCAACCAGTATATGGAGTTCCTTCCCTACATCGACCGCCTGTGGTTCGGCGAGGGCTTCGACTATGACAAGGGCCCTGACTTCTGGCTCATCGAAATATCCGGAATCCCCTTTGGCCTGATGGGAGACATGCTGCAGAACGGCGGCAACCGCTGGCGCGGGATGCTCTACGGCATGACCGCGCGGGCTCCGTGGTGTGCTCCCACGAACCATGTGTGGCGGGTGTGGGACAGCTTCGGCATCGACCGGGCCCGCATGGTGGGCTACTGGGAGAAGGACTGCCCGGTGCGCACCAACCATGACAAGGTGTTGGCAACCGCCTACATCAGGCCTGGCAAGGCGCTCGTGGCCGTGGGCACATGGCACCCGCGGCCGGTGGCCGTTCAACTGGATATCGATTGGGAGCAACTGGGCATCGACGGCAGCAAGGCGACCCTGTTCGCCCCTGCGATCGCCGATTACCAGGCCGCGACCCTGTTCCGCCCGAGTGACGCCATCCCCATCATGCCGGGCCGGGGCTGGCTGTTGCAGATCGACACGGCACCACACACCGCGCCGCCGTACCGCGATCCTGGCGACGAGGGGATCGCGGGTCGCTCCGTCCGCTACGAGGAGCGCTTCTCCGCTGTGCCGCTGCGCAAGGGCTGGCAGAAGACGCTCTCGCCCGTGCCGGGTGGCAAGATGGCACCGGCGACGGCCGGGCTCCAGATCACCACGAAGGCCCATAGCTGTGCGTTCATCAAGCGCAAGCTGGCGCCAGGCGCGACCGTCGTCCGGATTGTGGCGAACGCCGGGGACGATGGGGGGATGACTTGGGGGGTAGGGCTTGGCCTCGCCTGGCCGGGGCGCTTCCTGCGCTTCAATCTGCGGGCCGTCGAGGGGCGAGTCGGCATCGACGATGGCAAGAGTCAGCTCCTCCATCAAGCTCTGATTCGGCCCAACCGGGACTACCACCTGGGAATCCGCCTGGAGGCGGACACGGTGGTGTTCGAGCTGTCGGAGGACGGCCAGCTTTGGTGGCCTGTGAAAACGCTTCCGAGGCATGAGTTCCCCGGTAGCCCGACTCACGTCCAGATCGGCAAGATGGCTCCGGCTGGCGGGACCGAGCAAGCCGATGCCTTGCCCAATCCCGTGGCGAACTGCCTGGTCAAAGCCGTTCGAGTCTACGGGAAGGCCCCGTGAGGACAAGGCTGGCCCTTGCCCGATGGCATGGTGCCCAGGGCAGGAACAGTCTCCGTCTGTAGCGAGGAAGATCGGCGAGTCGGGGTGCTTGTGCTTCGCTTGTGCAAGCCGTTCGGCCTTGCATTCTGCGGCGGGGTTGGCATGGTTGCGGAGTTGCTGCCGAGTGGTCACAGGCGGCGCCAATCACCGAGGAAGCACGAATGGCACAGCTCTCTGCTGGCGTGGCGACACGCGATATCTCTCCCACTACACCGCTTTTCCTGGTGGGCTATCCCCATGTGGAGCGGTACAGTCGCGGCATCAACGATCCCTTGCTGGTGACGGCGCTCTCTCTGGGCGATGGCGAGGACGGGATCCTGAGTATTGCCGTGGACCTGCTGTTTGTGCCGCATGGCCTCGCGCGGGACGTGCGAGCCGAGATCGAGAGTGTCACCGGTGTAGCCGCCGAACGGGTGACGATCTCCGCCACCCATACCCATTCGGGGCCGATCACCAACGAGATCCTGTCCTGGCGCGACGACCCGCTGGTCCCCGTGCCCGATCCGGGCTACATGGCGCGAGTGCGGCAGGCGCTTGTCGATGCGGCGACGGAAGCCGTGCGCACCGCCGGACCGGCCGAACTGGCGATCACGAGCGCCTACAGCGAGGGCGTGGGGGGCAATCGGTTGAGCCCGGAGGCGGTGCGCGATCCGGAGGTGGGGCTGGTCTACGTTCGCTCGCTTGCCGACCATCGCCCGCTGGCTCTGCAGATGATCTACTCGATGCACCCGACGGTGCTGCACGAGGACTCTCCCTATGTTTCCGCCGACTTTCCTGGCTATACCCGCATGCTTCTGGAGCGCAGTTTGCCCGGCGTGCGGGTGCTCTACCACAATGGGCCCAGTGGCAATCTGAGTCCTCGCTACCACGTGAAAGCCCAGACGTTTGCGGAAGCCCGGCGGCTTGGCGAATTGCTGGGCCAGCAAGTGCGCACCGCTGTTGCCGACGTGCCCGACGATGCCTTTGCCAACGACGTTGTCCTTGGCGGCGCGCGCGAGTTCATCGATCTGCCGTCCCGCGATTTCGGCACGGTGGCGAACGCCGAACGGGAACTCGCCGAAGCCATCGCCGAATATGAGGGGTTGAAGGCGGCAGGCGCGCCCCACGGGCCCGTGCGGACCGCCGAATGCACCGTCTTCGGAGCCGAAGAGCGAGTGACCCTGGCCCAAGCCCAGAAGGAAGGGGCTACGGCGCGGGTTTTGGAGGAGTACCTGCCCATCGAGATCCAGGTGTTGCGGGTAGGCGATGCCTTCCTGGCCTGCCTTCCAGGCGAGTGTTTCGTGGAATACGCTCTGGAATTGAAGCGCCGTGTGCCGGGGGCCTTTGTCGTGAGTCTGGCCAACGGCGAGCTACAGGGGTATATTCCAACGCCCGAGGCAACCGGCTATGAGGCCCGACTGAGCTTTTTCAAGCCCGAAGCAGGGCTGCGGATGATCGAGGCCGCCGCCCGACTGGCGGCCGGATTGAAGTAAGGAGCAGGAAAACATGGCGAACCTCAAGATCGGTGTGATGGTCGATTCCTTCGGCCTGGCCATCCCCGATGGGGTGCGCAAGGCCAAGGACGTGGGTGCCGACGGCATGCAGGTCTACGTGGTCGAGGGCGACATGGCCGCCGAGGCCCTGGACGCCACGCGCCGGAACGAATTCAAGGCTCTGGTCGATTCCCAAGGGTTGGAGATCGCCGCCCTCTGCGGCGATCTGGGTGGCCATGGCTTCCAGGTTGCGGCCGAGAATGCCGAGAAGATCCGTCGCTCCAAGGCCATCGTGGACCTCGCCGTCGATCTGGGGACGCGCGTGGTCACGACCCATATCGGCGTGGTCCCAGAAGACACAAGCGACGAGATCTACCAGAACCAGCTGGCCGCGTGCAAGGAGCTTGGGGCCTACGCGGCCGAGCGTGGCGTGACCTTTGCCATCGAGACCGGTCCCGAACCGGCCACTCGCCTGAAGAGCTTCCTGGATGATGTGGCATCCCCCGGTTTCGGCGTGAACCTCGATCCCGCCAATCTCATCATGGTGCTGAACGATGATCCCGTGGCGGCGGTATACACCCTTCGCGAGTATATCGTGCACACCCACGCCAAGGATGGTGTGCAGTACAAGCCCTGCGACCCCGTGCAGGTCTACGCTTCCTTTGCCGAAGGCGGCATCGAGGGGCTCAACATTGGCGAGCTGTTCAACGAACTGCCCCTCGGCGAGGGTGCGGTGGACTGGGACAACTACCTGAAGGCGCTGGTGGAGATCGGCTATGAAGGCTACCTCACCATCGAGCGCGAAGTGGGCGACGATCCGGCGGCAGATATCCGCCTTGCCGTGAGCTTCCTACGTTCCAAGATCGACCAGTAGGTCGGACGTCGCGACTTGGCCTGGAAAGTGCTTCCAGGCGGGCGTGGCGGGCAGGAGAACCCCAACGGAGACAGGACGATGACGAAGTACCTCAAAGCGATGGCGACGACTCTGGCGGTGGTGGCTCTGATCTTTGGCCTAGCCGGTTGCCGGAAGGCCGAGAAGACGGCAGATGGACAGGACATCTATCGACTCAAGTACAGTATCTTCTTCCCCGACAGTCATATCCAGTGTGTGACCGCGCAGGCCTGGGCCGATGAGATCAAGACGCGTACCAATGGCCGGGTCCAGATTCAGGTCCATGCAGCCGGCGTGCTGACCAAGGCGCCGAACGTGTATCAGGGCGTGGTGAACAACGCCTCCGAGCTCGGCATGAGCTGCTTCGCCTACACCCGCGGGAAGTTCCCCCTGATGGAAGCTGTCGATCTGCCCCTCGGCTACCCCGATGGGATGACTGCCACCAAGGCCGCCAATGTGATCATCAAGGAGTTCAAGCCCAAGGAGCTTTCCAAGGTCAAGGTAATGTACATCCATGCCCATGGTCCCGGGATCCTGGCCACCAACAAGCCCGTGCATTCCATGGCGGACTTCAAAGGGCTGAAGGTGCGGGGCACCGGTCTTTCCGCGAAGGTTGCGGAAGCCCTTGGCAGCGTCGCTGTTGGGATGAGCCAGCCCGAAACCTACGACGCCCTGAGTAAGGGGACCGTGGATGCCACGCTCTGCCCAATCGAGACGCTCAAGGGTTGGAAGCAGGGAGAGGTGGTCAAGAGTGTGACCGACCTTTCGATCATCGGCTACACCACCAGTATGTTCGTCGTGATGAACCTGGACGTCTGGCACAGCTTGCCCCAGGATCTTCGCGAGACCATCGCCAAGGTCAACGACGAATGGATCGAGAAGCACGGTGCCGCCTGGGACCAGGCGGACAAGGAAGGCCGTGAATTTGTCAAGGAACTTGAGCGCCCCATCACGGTTCTCTCGGCCGAGGAAGAGATCAAGGCCGTGGCCGCCGTCCAACCTGTTCTCGACGACTACGTTGCCAGAACCAAGGACGCTGGTCTTCCCGGCGACGAGGTGCTCAAGAGGCTCCAAGAGATCATCGAGAAGGCCCGCACCGAAGGCAAATAGGCCTTTCGGATTGGGGCTGAGACCATATGACTCAGCATCGTGCCGCGCCCTGCGGCACGGTGCTGAAACGCAACGCGAAGCGACACCTATGGACGTTCAGATTCTACGCAGCAAACTGCACCGAGTCACTCTCACGGCTTGCGAGCTGGAGTATGAGGGAAGCCTTACCATCGACCCTGAGTTGATGGATGTGGTGGGCATGTTCCCCTTCGAGAGGATTCTCGTGGTGAACCAAACCAATGGCGAGAGGCTCGAGACGTACATCATCGTGGGCCGGCGCGGTTCCCGGGAGTTCTGCCTGAACGGGGCCGCTGCCCGTCGTGGCCAGCCTGGGGACATGCTGACGATCATGACCTTCGGCTCCGTGCCTGTCGAAGTGGCCGCCACGACGAAGCCCAAGGTGGCGATCCTTGACGCGGCCAACAACGTCCTCGAACTCAAGTGACCTAGCCTGATCTACTTCCGTGACGACGTGCATGGATGGGTCAAGCTAGAGCGAATTGGTTCCGCCACTCCTTTGGCGTCGTGGTCCCAGGGGGGCGCGGATGGGAGTCTGGTCCCCGACAGATGCGAACAGGAGCGAACGGATGAAGCTGGGAATTGTCACCTACAACATCGCCGCGAGCTGGGACGTGGACACGATCATCCGGGTCTGCACGGAAGTGGGGCTGACTGGCGTGGAGTTGCGCACTACCCATGCCCATGGGGTGGAGGTGGAGCTGGCCGAGGCCGCTCGCGCGGAAGTCCGGGCCAAGTTCGCGGACTCACCTGTGGTCCTGGTGGGGCTGGGCAGCGCCTTCGAGTACCATTCTGCCGATCCTGAGGAGGTGAGGGCGAATATCGAGGGTACGAAGGAGTATGTGCGACTGGCGGCAGCGGTCGGGGCCACGGGCGTGAAGGTCCGTCCCAACGGCCTCCCCAAGGACGTGCCGGCGGAACGGACGCTTGCCCAGATTGGTTGCGCTCTGAACGAAGTGGCGGCCGATGCCGCCGATTTCGGTGTGGAGATCCGGGTCGAAGTGCATGGTCGCGACACCTGCCACGTGCCTCGCATGGCCGAGATCATGCAGACTGCGGATCATCCCAACGCGAAGATCTGCTGGAACGCCAACTACCCGGCAGACCTGGACGAGGACGGCAAGCTCGAGGACCACTTCGCGCTCCTTGCTGACCGCATTGGTCTGTCCCACATCAACCGGCTCTACTGTGGCTATCCCTACCGGCAGCTTTTCTCCCTGATGAAGGGGGCAGGCTACGATGGTTTCTGCCTGGCCGAGATCCCCGGGGTTAGCGATATCGCCTCCGCGACCGAGTTGCTGCGCTACTACCGGGCCTGTTTCGAGGCACTGGGCGGCGCATAGGAGGGCAGCCCCTGTGGAAGCCCGCTTCCAGTACCAGATTGCGCTGCCCTACGAGCCCGGCATCACTCGCCGCGACCCCAGCCCCGTGATTCGGGTCGATGGTATGTACCATGTCTGGTATTCCAGGGCTACGGCAGACCGATCTGGCTACTTCGCCACCGTCTGGCATGCCACTTCGGAGGATGGACTTTTCTGGGCCGAACAGGAGAAGGCAGTTGGCACGGGTCCCGACGACGCCTGGGACGGCAACGGGGTATTCACGCCGACGATCCTGGTCGCCGAGGGACGCTATTGGCTGTTCTACACGGCTGTTCCCAAGCCCTTCGACAACGATGGCGGTGGCCCGAATTGCACGGCCACCGCGATCGGTGCGGCGGTGAGCGACGGTCCCAATGGCCCGTGGCGAAAGCTCGCCCAGAACCCCCTGTTGCTCCCCAGCATCGCTCCCGCTGCCTTTGACAGCTTGCGGGTGGACGATGCGTGTCTGGTCGTGCGCAAGGGGGCCTATTGGCTTTACTACAAGGGGCGTCAGCAGCAACACTCGCCGGCCGAGACCAAGATGGGCTTGGCCACCGCGGCGTCCCCTGGCGGCCCGTACTGCAAGCATCCCGCGAGCCCGTTGGTCGATGGTGGCCACGAGGTCTGTTGCTGGCCCCATGCGGGCGGCGTGGCCGGTTTGTTCTGCGCGGTCGGTCCCGACGGGAACTCCTTGCGTTGGGCTCCGGATGGCGTCACGTTCGGGAAGGTGTGTTCGTGCATGCCTCCCGCCGCCCCGGGGCCGTTCCGCAACGACCACTTTGTGGACGGTGCCGAGCCCGGCGTCCGCTGGGGGCTCTGCCAAGACACCCGTTCTGCCGACAGGCCCTTCCTACTCCGCTTCGACACCGATCTAGGAACCCAGCGTTTCCCCCCAGAGGAGAGCAAACCGTGACCCGTACCGTGCAATCCATGTGCCTTGGCCTCGTCGCAGGCGCGGCCGCCCACGCCGTCCCCAACTTGTTGGTCAATCCCAGCTACCAATTCCATGCCTTCGCCAACCATCGGGATGGCCAGGCCAACAGCTACAGCCACCACAATGTGGCCTGCTGGAACACGGACGCCTGGGGCGACATCACGGTGCTGCGGGAGTCCCACGCCAGCGATGCCGTCCGTCCCCCCTTCTCCACGGGGAGTCTGGTTCAGATTCAGCCGGGCAAGCGGTTCTGGCAGTTCGCGACCTTGCCGGAGCTTGGCTTGGCCCACGGCGACACGATCAGCCTGCATGCCTATGGATACCAGGAAAGTACGGAGGGCCTGCGGGCGCGGGTGCTGATGCTCAAGCTGGACAGCGAGGATGGGAGCTGGAGCCCGGCGGCGTTTGGCATGGGCGACAAGCGGACCTTCCCGAAGCACAGCCGGGGCGAACTCGTTGCTGCTGCTACCCACGAGGACAGGAAGGCCGGGACGGGGCGCATTGAGTTGTCGCTGCCGGGACTCAAGATTCCCGGGACATTCCATCGTGACGACCGGGAATCCCACTCGGCTGACACCAACACCATCGCGCTCCGCGTGGAGTTCGCGAACACCTCTGACAAGCCGGTCTGGGTCTGGTGGCCCTCCCTCACCGCCACCGCCGAACCGAGCCCCCGGGCCAGCGCCAGCCGCCCGCTGCCGACCACCTACCGGCATCTGCCTCGCACGATGCAGAAGCTCTGGAAAGGTGAGGCCATCCACATTCTGCTCATGGGTTCCAGCATCGACCGGGGCAGTGCCAATCCACCCATGTACGTGTACGACGAGGATCCCAAGTCGGAGACCTTCAAGCAACCTATCGTTGATCGCACCTTTGCTGCCGAGAAGGCGGGGCGGCCCGACCTGGCGGGCTACGTGGGATGGAGCCAGCACTACGCGGACTACGCTGGACGGTTGCGGCTGGAACTGATGCGCAAGTTCAACCTGC
The DNA here is from genome assembly GCA_018648945.1 of Victivallales bacterium. The sequence continues at coordinate 18,918 of JABGQJ010000011.1, read as the reverse complement.
CGGTGAGCAAGATTCTCCTCAATTTCATGGCCTGCGATGGCTCCTGCGTCGGCGAGGCCCACTCCGGGCTGGCCGAGTATTGCTCGTTGCGCATTCCCCCCAGTGAGAATGCCAACGGCTACACTGCCGGCGGGGACTGGGGCACGCTCCACCCCGAGCTGATGGAACGGCCTGGGGGACCGGGACCGGATCTGGTGATCTTCGGCAGCGGGGCCAATGAGAAGACCGACACGCCCGACGAAGTGGCCGTGTTCGAGGGCATGATCCGCTGGATCCAGCGACACCATCCGCAAGCTGAATTCGCCTTCTGCATGTTCCAGAATGCAGGGGGCTACACCCCCAACCCGGGAGATCTTCAGGCCCTCTCGCTGCGCTACGGCATTCCCTTCCTGGACTACGGCAAGGTGGGAGACGATGTCACCCGCTGGGCAAACCGCTATGCTCTGGTCCCCCGCGACGGACATCCCCAGGCGGCGAGCCACTACCTGTGGTTCAAACAACTGGAACAGGCTTTCGAGTGCGCCGACCCGATTCAGGCCGGTTTCCCTCAACAGGTTCTGCCCGACCGGGCGCACCCCAACACCTATGGCTGGGAGGGCGAGATGGTCACATTTCCCGCTGGCCATCCGCGGGTGGCGGGCAGTCTATTCGTCTTCGAGGACACGGCCGTCAACTGCTGGGGAGCTACCAGCGAGGGCAACCCGGTTCCCTACGTGGATGGCCAGAAGCTCTCCTCCCGGCGTTCCTCTCCCCGGCGCGATGTCCGCAACTCCCTGTTCCGGCATGGCCGGACGCGACTGGGTGACCGCCATGTCCTTGAGATCGCCGGCAAGGACGCCAAACTCACCGCCGTGGATGCCAAGGTCTGTCCTGGGCGCCGCCACTTCCCCATCGAGCACCCGCGCTGGCAGCGCGGCGAAGGCAAGGTCACCGATTTCGCATCCACTGTCGGCGCGCCCTACGGCAGCAAGCAACTGATCCTCACGCCCGGTCAATCCGTGACCCTCGACGTGGTTGCCACCGACCTCTCGGTGGCCTACGTGGACCAGCCCGAAGGTGGCACACTCGAGGTCTTGGTCGATGGACAGGCACGAGCTGTCCTTGCCAGTAACGAGCCGTTCTCCCTTCAGGGTGGCGGGGAACTGTTCCTGGAGAACCGCCGCGGCATTCTGGGCCTCGGCTACGGCTGGCACCAAGTCGAGGTGCGTGCCCAAGACAGACCAGTGGCCCTGCTCGGGTTGTTCAGCTACGACGCCCGGCCGAACCGACGTTCGGAACGGGTGCTGCGTGGCTTCGCCCAGCCGGGTGAGACCGTGCACTTCACTGCTCCCTTCCGGTGTCGGCCCATGGTCTCTTGCACTGGCGGCTTGCAGGTCCGCTGCCAGGATGCCAACGCTGCCCAGGTCACCTTCTCCGGCACCGCTTCCGGGGCCTTCGAGGCGGTTGGCGAATGACCTCCCCAGCCAAGCTTGATTGGTCGTGCGTCACCCCCTTCCAGCGTCGCGTATACGAAGCGCTGTTGCTGGTCCCGGCGGGGAACGTGACCACCTATGGTCTCCTGGCCAAAGCGATCGGTTGCGGCAGCGCCCAAGCGGTGGGGCAGGCACTGCGCCGCAACCCCTTTGCCCCCACGGTCCCGTGTCATCGCGTGATTGCCTCGGACCTGACTCTTGGCGGCTTTGCCGGGCAGACCCTGGGGGAGGAGTTGCGGCGGAAGGAGCGCTTGCTTGGCGAGGAGGGGGTGCCGTTCCGCAACGGCAGACTGGCAGAGCCCGAACGCCTGCACTACGTTGGGGAGCGTGGAAGCCCAACTCGTCGTTCATCCTAGGAGAGGCAGACGAAAGATGTTGTACCGAACGAGATCCTATGCCCGCGCGGGCCTGCTTGGTAACCCCTCCGATGGGTACTACGGCAAGACCGTCGCGTTCTCCATCGAGGACTTCCCGGTCGAGGTGGTCATCTATGAGAGCCCGGAACTCAGAATCGAGTCGGGCGACGTGGACAAGAACCACTTCGAGAACATCGGCAACCTGGTCAATGTGGTCCAGCACTACGGGTACTACGGCGGGGTCCGGCTGATCAAGGCGACGATCAAGGTGTTCGCCCGGTACTGCCACGACGCGGGAATTGAGCTGCCCCCGCGGAATTTCACGATCTGCTACTCCTCTGCTGTGCCGCGGCTCGTTGGCTTGGGCGGCTCCAGCGCGATCTGCACCGCCACATTCAAGGCCCTGATGGCGTTCTACGAGGTCCGCGAGATTCCCTTCGAGCTGATTCCCACGCTCTGCTGGCGGGCGGAGAGCGAGGAGCTTGGGATCCAGTGCGGCATGCAGGACCGAGTCATCCAGGTCTATGAGGGCATGGTGTTCATGGACTTCGAGAAGGAGCATTTCGAGGCCGCCGACCATGGGCGCTACGAGTGGCTGGCCGTGGCACCCATGCCGCGGCTCTATCTCGCCTATGACCCCAACCGGGCCGAGTTTTCCGGCATCTACCACCGGAAACTGCGGGTTCTCTTCGAGGAGCAGAAGCGGGAGATCATTGCCGCGATGGGGGAATTCGCGGACTTTGCCCAGCAGGGACGCGACGCTATTGCCGCAGGCAATCTGGACCTCTTGCCAGGGCTGATAAATGCCAACTTCGACCTGCGCAACCGGCTGTTCAACGTTTCCCCGGAGAACGTCCGGATGGTGCAGTGCGCCCGTCAGGTTGGGGCCTCCGCCAAGTTCGCCGGCAGTGGGGGGGCGATCGTGGGCACGTATGAGGATGAACGCATGTTCCAGCGGCTGACCCAGGGACTGGAGGCCATCCATTGCACCGTACTGCGCCCCTGTTTGGTCCCGGCGCAAGATCCGGCGCAGTTCGCTGCCCAGTCGGGCTGACAGGTTGCCGCAGGCGACTATAGTAGAGAAGTCCGGGTCTGCCTTGGCGCCCGCTGCTCCTCCCGCCGGTCATCACCGGTAGCGTCTGGGAGGATTCCAGCGCCCGTCGGCAGACGGCACCCCAACCGCCCGTCCGCGTCACCGCGCGCGCTGCGCGCACACGATTCTCTGAGATATGTCCGAACAAGCTGGTCCCATTCTTCTTCCCGGCACTGAGATTGCCGGCTACCGCATCGAGCGAGAGCTTGGCCGTGGGGCCATGGCTGTGGTCTACCGCGCCATTCAGCTCAATCTGGAGCGCCCCGTCGCTCTCAAAGTCCTGAGTCCTGAGTTGGCAAGCAGTCAGGAGTTCGTCGGACGACTCTTCAACGAGGCTCGGGCGGCAGCGGCGCTGAGCCATGCCAGCATTGTCCAGGCCTACGACGCGGGCTTGGCGGAAGGCGACATCTACTACTTCGCCATGGAGTATGTCGAGGGCGAAACGGTCCAGGACCGCATTCGGCGGGAAGGCCCCCTACCGCCGCGCACTGCCCTGCGCATGGCCGCCGACATCGCCGACGCTCTCGACTACGGCTGGCAACGCCAGCGGCTGACGCACGGGGATATCAAACCCGAGAATATCATGGTCAACACCGAAGGCGAGACGAAGCTCGCGGATTTTGGCCTCGCCAAAGTCGATGGGCACGATTTCGCTGGCTCGGGCGTGATGCTCACCCCCCTGTACGCCTCTCCGGAGGCGATCCGGGGAGAGCTTCAGAAGGACGACTGTCGCGGAGACATCTACGCGTTCGGCGCCACACTGTACCACATGCTCTCCGGCCAGCCGCCATTTCCCGGGGCCGAAACCGAAGCTGTTCTGGAACGGCATCTCAGCGAGGAGTTGACGCCTCTTTCCGAGATGGTGGGGGATTTGCCCCCAGGCGTGTCGGACCTGGTTGGCAGTCTGCTCGCCAAGGATGCCGCCGCACGTCCGCAAGACTGGCGTGCAGTGCGCTCCGCCGTGCAGCGCCTGACCAAGCGCAAGGCGCGCCCCGTGCGCAAGATGAAGGTGGCCACGCCAGTCGCGCACAAGGCGGCGGTTGCTCGTGGGGCCCGGGAGAGAAGGACGCCACCAGTCCTCCCATTCGTGATCGTCGCTGCCGTTCTGGCCGCCTTGGCCGTGGTGTTCGCGGCCATGCGGGGCGGGGACGATAGCGTGAACCCCCAGAAGGGGGCTCCCGCCGCAGTCGTTCCCGAACCGCCGCCGCCCCGGGCCGATGGCCCCGCCGCCAGCGACGTCGAGCAAAGCGCGGCACAACGCGCCAAGCGGGAGGAAGCGGAGAAGCGTGTGCAGAAGCTCTGGGACGCACTCCAGCCCCGTCTTGCATCCCTCGCTGACGACCCGGAGAAGGGCATTGGGGCCGTGAAGGACTTCGAGGGCAAACACGGGGCCGTCTGGACGCCGCCTGATCTGGCGGTCCGCCTGAAGGACTTCGAGGCCGCCCTTGCATGGCGGGCAGCGGCTCGGAAGGACGTGCCCCCGGTGGTCCCCCCAACGGAGGTGGTCGAGGAAGCCCCGAAGGAGGAGAACGCCCGCCCCCGCCCCGTACCGCGGGTGTTCGTTCAGCCACGGGAGGTCCAGCGGGAAGAGGCGTTCGTCCGGCTCTGTGCCGTGATTCGGGCTTTCCCCTACCGTCCCGGCGCGACGGTGGATGCCCTGGTCGGCCAGGCCAACGCCTGGCGCAAAGCCTATCCTGAAGAGAGCGACCGGGGGCCGCTGGTCCGGCTGATTGCCGAGTCCTTCCTGCCCGCCCTGGACGAGTGCATCCCCAAGCTTGTCGCCAATGGAAAGGCACTGGTGGGCAAACGGGTTGTCCTGCCAAGGAAGCGGACGGCTATGGTGCACCAGATCACGCTTGACCGTCTCACCGTGTACCGCAAGAACGCCGACGGCAGCGTGCGTGAGAGATTGGTCTGGTCCGAACTCAAGGACTTGCGGCCCCTGTTGATGCTCTGCCACCATGCCTTCGGCTCCGGGACCACTGCTCTGCGGGATCGACGACCGTACCTCGCGCTCGCGCTCATCAGTCGGGATGACAGCTGGTGGACCGCCGCGACCGCGAAGCTGCCCGGCTCCCCGGAACTGGTCTATTGGCGGGCTCTGCGCACCGAATACGCGAAGGCGCAGCGCGAGGGCCAAGCCCTGGCCTTGTGGGGGCGGGTGCAACGGGCCTTTGCCGACGGGAAGAACGATGCGGAAGCCTATCGCCTGGCTCGGGAACTCCGGGCCAAGCGCAGCGAGGTGACGGACCGCCATCTAGCCGAACTGGACCAGGTCGATGCCGTCTGCTCGGAGTCCGTGCCCGAGGTCAAGGCTGGGCGCCTGGTGCGCGAGATCCAGGAAATCGTCAAGACGTCGCCCCTTCAGGCCCTGCAGTCGGCGAATCTGGTCCGGGCGCGCTACGGGGCACTTCGCTTCCCGGAGCGAGACCAGTTGCTGACCCTCCGTGCTCAGTCGCTTGCCGCCATCCAACGCCCCCAACAGCTGGCCGCAGCCTTGGCGAGGCAGTCCCGCCAGTGCTTCTGCACACAGCTCTCCGGTAGCTGGGGTTCGCCGCCGCATCGAGCGATGCTTGCGTACCAGGATCTCAGCAGTGCGAAGAAGCCACCCGCCCGCTTCAGATCCGCCGAGCCGTTTGCCAAACTGATAGCGCTGGCCGAGCTTGGGGACTGGGGGGCGGCGGCAGAGCAGCTCGCGAGCTGTTCTCCCTCTCCGCCTGGCCGCCCGCCTGAGTTCAAGGCTTGTGCTCAGTTCGCCATTGGGTTGGTGGGGGAGCGCTTTCCTGGCAAGGCCTTGGACATTGATCCCCTGAAGACATTGGGCACCATCGCAACCGCACAGCGGCTTAGAGGGGATGTGCGCGCTCAGCTGGCCACCATGCGTTGCGAATACGCCGTGATCACCCGGCGATGCAGAGAGCCGGTGGGGAATGTCCTGCTGACCGATGTTGTCGAGGCCCTCCCAACGGGCGAGCACAAGGCGAGTTTCGCCCTTGTTTCGTTGGCCGTGCATCTCGAAGCGGGGCGGCACGCCGAAGCGGCTCGGCTGCTCACCGAGTTTGGCACTGACGCTTCCCGCCGCAGCGCCTACCGATTCACCCGCATCCATGGCGAATTGCTGAAGGCATTCGGCGACTTCGTGGCCAATGGTACGCCGGTTCCCCCCGATCTCATGGAGCTCCCTTTCGGCAACCATGAACGTTTCCTGCGGCTTGCCGTCTCCGTCCTCAGCGTCCATCCGGACAAGGCCGGGCCTGGCATGGACCGGCTGGTGGAGCAAGTCCATGCCCATGGCACCGGCCTCGGGCCTCTAGGCGGTAGCGCTGTCTATGATCTGGTCTGTTTGCGCATCGCGGCCGCGTTGCGGGAAGGGAACCTGGCCCGGGCGCAGTCCGCGGTCGAATGGGGACTTGGCCAGACGGGCACCGCGCTCTTCCCCTACTACCCCAAGCTACTCTTCCTCAAGGCAGGCTTGGCCCGGGTTGCCGGCGACACTGGTGAACAGCGGGCGATCATGCAGCAGGTGCTTGCCGCCACGATGGTGAGCCGGGCCGAAACCGCCTTGGTCAAGCTCCTGGATCCCGCCTATCCTGCGCAGCGCGTCGTGGACAGCATTCGCAAGGACCCGTCGCGCAACCGCCGCTTCTGGTTCGAGTGGCTGCAGAAAACGCTGACGACCGCCCGAGCTCCCGCTGCGAAACGGGCCGGCATTGCCCGTGGCATCCACAATCGCGAGTGTCCGCTTGCCGAGAGCTTGCTTACTCCGGCTCTGGCCAAATACTACCTGCGTTGACCTGTCGGGCAACGACCACTTACCAAGCGAACGAGCATACCCCCCCCAGGGACGAGGACGCCGAGTGCACTGCGAGCATTGTCAGCAGAACGAAGCCACCATCCATCTGATGGTGGGAGAAGCGGGTGGCCAGAAGCAAGCGCTCCACCTCTGCCTAGCCTGCGCGCTGAAGGGCGGCGACAGTAGCGACTCGCCCATACCCCCTGGTGAACTGGTCGAGGTGCTCAAGCAGTTCGGCGAGAAGATCGGCCTTCCCTTCCCCGATTCGGCCGCAGATGCCGGCCCAGAGTCCCCCCCCGAGGAGCCGGTGTCTGCCGTCTGCCCTGACTGCGGCACCAGTGATGCCATGTTCCGACGGCAGCAGCGGCTTGGTTGTCCTACCTGTTACGAGATCTTCGCCGAGGACATCCGCGAGCTTCTCCCGAGTCTGCACCGCAAAGGTGTCCCGCACCGTGGTCGTGGCCCGACCGGCACGGGGACGGGGACGAGCCGCGCGCGCGACCGGCTCCTCCGTGGTCAACGGCTTCGGCAGCAGCTCGGCCTGGCCGTTGCAGCGGAGGACTACGAGCGGGCATCCCTCTTGCGGGATGAGATCAAATCCCTGGCGAGTGTGGACGACGGTCCGGGAGATGGCTCGTGAGCGCCGTGACTTTGCAGGATCTGGCGGCGACCGCCTTGCCGTGGCTGGTCGAGGATTCCTCCTCGGGTGGGATCGCTGTTTCGTCGCGCGTCCGCTTGGCCCGCAACCTGGTGGGGTTCCCCTTCCCAAACCGCGCATCTGCCCTCGAACTGCATAGCGTCACGGAGCAGATCCGGGCAGCTGCCGCTACTTGTGGGGAACTGGCAAAGGCCACCCACTTCCCGCTTGCCGAGCTGTCCGCCGAGGAACGCCTGGTTCTCCTGGAACGCCGCCTGGTCAGCGCCGAACTCCACTGTAGCCCGACTGAGCGCGCCGTGCTTGTCGCCCCGGACGAGGCCACCAGCCTGATGGTCAACGAGGAGGACCACCTGCGTCTCCAGGTACTGCTACCGGGATTTCGCATGGCCGAGGCTCTCGCGCGAGCCCGTGCGGTCGATACCGGATTGCTGGCCGGCCTTGCCCCCGCGTTCCGCCGTGACCTAGGGTTCCTTACCAGTTGCCCGACCAACCTGGGCACCGCACTTCGGGCATCCGTGATGTTGCATGTGCCTGGTCTTGCCCTCACCGGTCGGCTCGAAGCGGTCAGCCGGGCTCTCTTGCGTCTGGGCTTTGCCGTGCGCGGCGCCTTTGGCGAAGGCGAGGGAACGGTCGCCCACTTCGTCCAGGTCTCCAACCAGAGCACGCTTGGGGAGACCGAGGATGAGATCATCGCCGACTTCGAGCACTACGTGCGCTCGCTGATCTGGGCCGAGGAGAATGCCCGCAAACACCTCTTGCGCGAACGTCGGGAGGTGCTATACGATCATGTGGGGCGAGCGTATGCTATATTACGGTTCGCGCACTACCTCACAACCAAGGAAGCTCTCGACTGCATCTCGGCTCTCCGGCTGGGAGTGGGGCTGCAGCTTTTCGGCAAACTTACCTACGACACAATTCAGAGGCTCTGCCGCGACGTCCAGCCTGGCCATCTTCAGATGGCACTGGGATCGCAGGCCGACCCCGTCGAGCGAGACCGCCTGCGCGCGGCTCGTACCCGGGCAGTGGTCACCTGACCGCCGGCCTGTCGCCAGCGCAGAGCCCAACGAGATTCCATCACCATGCCCAGTCAAGACGATTTCGAATTCGCGATGAGCAATTTCACGCCCCGTGCCCGCCAGGTGATCGCCCTGGCCAAGAGGCAGGCGAAGCGTTTCGGCCACAACTACCTCGGCACCGAACATCTGCTGCTTGGCCTGATCGAGCTGAACCAGGGCGTGGCCGTCACCGTGCTCAAGCGCATGGGACTGGAGCTTGCCGCCGTGCGCTACGAAGTGGAGAAGCACTCAGGCCCGGGCAACGATACCCAGCTCGAGGGCGATCCCCCATTCGCGCCGCGCGTGCGTCGCGTCATCACCCTGGCTGCCAAGGAGGCGCGGACGCTGAACTACAGCTACATCGGCACCGAGCACTTGTTGCTAGGGCTGATCCGGGAGGGCGCTGGTGTGGCCTCCAGCATCCTGCGCAACCTCAACGTGGATGCCGAATCGGTCCGCAACGAAGTGATGAAGGAGCTTGATCCGAACTACCTCCCTCGCGAGGCGCAGGGAGCGCCGGAGAAGGAAGGCGAGGGGAGGGAGCCGCAGGAGAGCAAGACTCCTGCCCTGCGCGCCTTCGGACGGAATCTCAACGAGCTGGCCAAGACCGGCGATCTCGACCCGGTCATCGGTCGCGCGGAGGAGATCGAGCGAGTGATCCAGGTGCTCTGCCGACGCACCAAGAACAACCCTGTGCTGATCGGTGAAGCAGGCGTCGGCAAGACCGCCATCGTCGAGGGGCTGGCCCAAGCCATCGCCTCCCACGACGTGCCGGAATTGCTGCGCGACCGCGTGGTGATTGGGCTCGACATCGCGTTGATGGTTGCCGGCACCAAATACCGCGGCCAGTTCGAGGAGCGCATCAAATCGGTGATGGACGAGATCAGGAACTCGGGCAACATCATCCTCTTCATCGATGAGCTGCATACCTTGGTTGGGGCCGGTGGTGCCGAGGGCGCCATGGACGCGGCCAACATCTTGAAGCCTGCCCTTTCGCGGGGCGAGATCCAGTGTGTCGGAGCCACCACGTTGGACGAGTACCGCAAGAGCATCGAGAAGGATGCGGCCCTTGAGCGGCGCTTCCAGTCCATTCTCGTCCCGCCTCCCTCCCGCGAGGAGGCCGTTGAAATCCTGCGTGGGCTTCGCTACAAATACGAGGAGCACCACCACGTCGAGTATTCGCCGGAGGCGTTGGAGCAGGCCGTTGTCCTGTCCGACCGCTATGTCAGCGGGCGTTTCCTCCCGGACAAGGCTATCGACGTGATCGACGAAGCCGGCGCCAGGGCGCGCATCGCCTCTATGATTCGGCCTCCGGATCTGAGCTGCATCGAGAAGGAGATCTGTGAACTGCGAGGCGCCAAGGAACGTGCCGTGGAGGAACAGCGCTTCGAGGAAGCCGCCAGCCTTCGCGACCAGGAAAAACAGCTCCAGAAGAGCCTTGAGGAGACGCTAAAATCGTGGAAGGAGGAGTGCGCGGAGCATGTGGTCAGCATCGGTATCGAGGATGTTCGGCACGTGGTCTCCAAGATGAGTGGTGTGCCCCTGCAACGGCTTGAGGAGGGCGAAGCCGAGCGGTTGCTGCGCATGGAGGAAGCGATCAACCAGATGGTGATTGGCCAGCGCGAAGGCGTCGGCGTCATTTGTCGCGCATTGCGGCGTTCGCGCGCGGAACTCAAGGATCCCCGTCGCCCCATCGGTTCCTTCATCTTCCTTGGTCCCACCGGGGTCGGCAAAACCTACTTGGCCAAAGCCCTGGCTGAATTCATGTTCGGCAACCCCGACGCGCTGATCCGGCTGGATATGTCCGAGTACATGGAGAAGTTCAATGTCAGCCGACTGGTGGGGTCGCCGCCCGGCTATATCGGTCACGGCGAGGGAGGGCAGCTTTCCGAGCAGGTCCGGCGGCGGCCATACTCCGTCGTGCTCTTCGACGAGGTGGAGAAGGCCCATCCCGATGTGATGCACATGCTCCTGCAGCTCCTTGAGGAAGGGCAGATCACCGACAGCCTGGGGGTCCAGATCAGCTTCCGGAACACTGTGGTCGTGATGACCTCCAACGTGGGGGCCCGCGATCTCCAACGACCGGTGAACATGGGCTTCAGCAGTGCCGACGGCGACGTGGGAGTTCACGAGTACGACAGCATGCGCGACCGCCTCCAGGAGGAGGCCAAGCGCTTCTTTAAGCCGGAGTTCCTCAACCGGGTGGATGAGACCGTTGTCTTCCACCAGTTGGGCCGGGAGGATCTGGCCCAGATCGTCGGGCTCGAGATCGATAAGATCCAGGAGCGTTTGGTGAGCCGGGGGGTCCGGCTCAGACTGACCGCCGCCGCCGAGGCTTTTCTTGTCGACAAGGGGTACAAGCCCGAATACGGGGCTCGCCACCTGCGCCGGACCGTAGAGCGCTATGTGGAGGATCCCATGGCGACCGAGATGCTCAAGGGACGTGCCGGGGGGCCCGTCACTCTGACCATCGACCATCGAGCCGAGGCGGCCGAACTGTCCTTCCGAAGCCGCAAACGCTCCTCGCGCGCCGCCCAGGCGAACGACTCCTTGGAGTAGGTAACCTGTGTCCTTCCTGCTGACGATTCGACATAATCTCGAGGCGGCCGAGGATCACTTCGGCCAGAACGAGGTGACCCGCTTCGACGGCTCCAGCGTGCGGGTCGGCGCCGGTGCCAGCTGCGAGCAGGTGGTGCAGGATGCGGCGTTCCCCGAGCTGGCGTTTACCATCGTCGTGGTGGACGCGAAGCTGGAGTTCGTCCCTGCCGATACACCAGAGGTCTTCATCAATGGAGACGCCGCCGGGGCGGCACGGGAACTCCTCAGTGGTGACGAGATCCGCCTCGGCCACTGGACGTTCCACATCCACAAGACCTACGGCGAGGCGGGAGACAGCCGCCGCCGCACGGGCCTTGCGCGCTTGGCGCGGCTCCTGGTGGCCCTCGTGCTACTGGCTGAGCTCAGCATCGTGGTCTGGCTGCCCCGTCAGGTCCGGGCTGCCGCGGAACGGGGCAACTCTCTGGCCAAGCTGCGCACCTTCGCCCTGCTTGACAGTCTTCGCCGCCAGATCGCGGCGGCGGACGACAGAGGGGAGAAGATTGATCAGATCGGCCTGTCGGCGCGGCGCGCCATCGGGCGCGACTTGGACCGACGCGCCCGGTACCTGCGCCGGTACCGGGATAGTCTTTCGTCAGAGCAGTGCCTCCGCATGTACCGCGAGTTGGAGGCCTTGGCGACCGCACTGGATCATCTTGGGACGGCAGGCCTCCTCCAGCCCATTCCGGACGTGGCTGTGGAAGCGGCCGTCAAGGCCGCCCTGCGGGCCGCCAACGAGAAGGGCTACACACCATGAAGAACAGACTTGCCAGCTACCTGCCGAAGCTCCGCGACTGCCGCGTCGCAGTGGTCGGCGACCTCATGCTTGACACCTATATCTGGGGCCGTGCCACCCGGCTCTGCCCGGAAGCCCCTGTGCCGGTTGTGCGGGCCGAGAGCGATACCACCGCTCCCGGGGGGGCGGCGAACGTCGTCCGCAACCTGGTGTCCCTCGGGGCTCACGCCCATGCCTTCGGGCTCGTCGGCGACGATTCCGCCGGCCACGAACTGCTGGCAGCACTGGACGAGAGTGGTGCCGATGCCTCCGGCGTTCTGGTTTCCGCTAGCCGACCGACCACCGTGAAGACCCGCGTTCTTGCCGGCAACCAGCAGGTCGTGCGGATCGACCGCGAGGAGACCAGCCCTGTCCCCGCTGCGCTTCGGGCCCAGATTGCCGAGCGGCTGCAGCGCGCGGTGCGTGGTGGCCAGCTCGATGCGGTGATCCTCGAGGACTACGCGAAGGGCGTGCTCGACCGCGAGTTGGTGGCGGATGTGGTTGCCACCTGTCGACAAGCAGGTGTCTTCGTCACGCTTGATCCCCACGCGAGCAACCGGTTCGAGGTCGAGGGCCTGAAGCTGATGACCCCGAACCGCGCTGAGGCCTTTGCTTTGGCGGGGATGTATTACCAGTCCGGCTCCCTGCCATTGAGCGGGGATGCACCCCTGCTGGCGGTCGGTCGGAAACTGCGGGAGACTTGGGGTACGGAACTGCTGCTCATTACTCTCGGGTCGAAGGGGATGGCCCTGTTCGCGGGAGAGCGTGAGCCCCTGCATATCCCGACGCAGGCCATCGAGGTCTTTGACGTTTCCGGTGCCGGGGATACGGTGATGGCGGTATTCGTGCTTGCTCTCGCCAGCGGTGCTTGCCCAGCTGACGCGGCTTGTCTGGCCAACTCGGCCGCCGGCGTGGTGATTGCCGAGGTGGGTACAGCAGCCGTTACCCCCGACGAACTGCAGCACGCGCTTCTGGAACTGCACGAGTACCCAGCCGAGCTTGGCTAGCAACTCCGACAGAGGTCAGGGAGACAGGAATATGGACGATATCGCACGGGTGGCCGCAGTCATCCCAGCCCGCTACGGAAGCACCCGCTTCCCCGGCAAACCCTTGGCCCTGATCGCAGGCGTGTCGATGATCCAACGGGTCTACGAAGCGACCGCCGCCTGCCGCGAGATCGACGAAGTGTTGGTTGCCACCGACGATCAACGGATCATCGACGCGGTCGAAGCCTTCGGCGGCAAGGCCGTCATGACCTCGAGCGATCACGAGACCGGCACGGACCGCATCGCCGAAGCCGTGCAGGACGTGGCGGCAGACTTGATCGTGAATGTCCAGGGAGATGAACCCCTTCTTCCCACCTTCGTGCTCGATGATCTGGTTGCCGCCATGCGCAACAGCGACGCCCCCATGGGCACTCTGGCCGTTCCCTTCAGTTTGGCCGAGAAGGATGCCGACGACCCGAACGCTGTCAAGGCGGTGGTCGGGGCCGATGGCTATGCCCTCTACTTCAGTCGGGCTTGCCTGCCCTTTGTCCGGACCGGCGGCACCCCTGTCGAGCCCCTGCTGCATTGGGGGATCTACGCCTATCGGCGCGACTTCCTCTACCAGTATATTGCCTGGGAGCGGACGCCGCTGGAGATGTGCGAAATGCTGGAACAGCTTCGTGCCCTGGAGAACGGCGCCCGCATCCTGGTGGTCAAAACGACGGCCCAGAGCGCTGGCGTGGATGTGCCGGAGGATGTCGAACGGGTCGAACGGCTTCTGGCCCTGCAAGAGGGAGTAAACACGTGATCCCTGCCGTCCCCTCTGTTGAGATTCGTCCCGGTCTATGCATCGGTGGCGCCGCCGCGCCGGTTCTTCTGGGTGGTCCTTGTGTCATCGAGTCCGTGGAGATTTGCCGCCGAGTTGCCGGCACTCTGGCCGAGATCTGCGCGCGCATCGGGATCGGCTATGTGTTCAAGGCCTCCTTCGACAAGGCGAATCGCACCAGCGTCGATTCGTTCCGTGGCCCCGGCCTGGAGGAAGGCTTGGCGATCCTCGGCACCATTCGGGACGAGTTCGGTGTTCCTGTCGTCACCGATATCCACCTGCCCAGTCAGGCCGCGACGGTTGCCCAAGTCGTGGACATCCTCCAGATTCCCGCCTTCCTCTGTCGCCAGACCGACCTTCTGGTCGCGGCCGGCGAAACCGGGGCCTGCGTGAACATCAAGAAGGGCCAGTTCCTGGCGGGCGAAGACATGGCTGCCGCCGTCGGCAAGGTCCGTTCCACTGGCAACTCCCGGATCTGCCTGACCGAGCGCGGCACCACCTTCGGCTATCACAATCTGGTGGTCGATATGCGCTCACTGCCCAGCATGGCCGCCCTGGGCGTGCCGGTGATCTTCGACGGCACCCATTCGGTGCAGTTGCCGAGCGGGCAGGGGGCCTGTTCCGGTGGCGATCGTCAGTTCGTTACCCCGCTCGTCCGCGCCGCCACTGCGGCTGGCATTCAAGGCCTCTTCCTGGAAGTCCATCCCGATCCGGAGAACGCTCTCTGCGATGGGCCCAACTCCCTGGCCCTGGACCAAGCCGAACCCCTACTCCGAACTGTGAAGGCCATCCATGACCTTGTCCACACGAGCTAGACGGATCCAGGCTGTGGCCCTGGATATAGATGGTGTCCTGACTGACGGTCGGATCGGCTACGCCAGCGGCACCGATGAGATCAAGTTCTTCGATGTGAGGGACGGGCTCGGGATCAAGCTCCTCCAGCGCGCCGGGCTCAAGGTCGGCGTGCTCTCGGGGCGCTCCAGCCAAGCCAACCGCACCCGCATTGCCGAACTGGGCCTCGACTTCGCCACCGAGGGCAGCCGGGACAAGGCCACCGCCCTCCGCGAGTTGGCCAGCCAGCTCGGGATCGAGACCACCGAGATCCTCTTCATCGGCGACGATCTGGTGGATTTGCCGGCCATGAACCTGGCGGGTGTCTCGGTGGCTGTGGGGGATGCCGTCGACGAAGTCAAGCAGACTGTGGATCTGGTCACGGAACGCCTCGGTGGCCGCGGCGCAATCCGCGAAGCTGCCGAGTGGTTGCTTCGGGAACAGGGCAAATGGATCGCCATCGTGCGCCGTTATCAGGGAAAAGGGTGATGTCCTCAACCATTTCCGTGAACATTGCCCCCTCGGCTTGCGTCCATAGGGTAGAATGAGAACTAGAATCCCGAATCCATTTCAGACAGCGGCTCTGTTCTCAACCGTGCTAGCCCTGTCAACCTTGTTGGCATTCGACTTCGAGGGAGGCCATACCGTCACCCTCGTCGGCTTCGAGACAAGAGGCGCTGGCAAGGATGGCAAGGAGGAGTGGCAGTTGCATGGCGAGAAGGCTCGTCTGCGAGGTGGTCTGTATCAGCTCGATCGGATCCGCTTGGTCGTGCATCTCGAGAACAACAGGCGAGCAACCGTGACCTCGCCTAAGTGCATGTTCGACCAGACGCGCGGCATCGCCCATAGCGATGCCCCCCTGCATGTGGTCTCGGAGGAGATGACCTTGGAGGGGGTGGGATACGACATCGCGGCGGACCGCAAGGTTCTGCGTATCCGCAGCCAAGTGAAAATGACCGTGCGAAAAGTGGGCGGCGGCATGTCGCCCGAAGACGTTTTCGGGCCTCTCGGCGGGACGCCTGAATCGTCCCGCAAGAAGTCCGTCCCCAAGCCGGAGGAAGAGCAGAAATGAGTATTTTGTCTTCGACTCTCAGGGCCGTGTTGGCTCTTGGCTCCCTGGTTTCCCTGATGGCCATTGGCCAGCCTGCCCAGGGGGAGGTAAAGCCCACCAAGAGGGCCAAGCAGGGCCTGGACTCCCTGTTGGGCATCGGCACGCAATCCCCCGAGAAGAAGGGCCAACTCAAGATCGATGCGGATTGCGTCGAGATGGACTTCAACAATCGCAAGGCAACCTTCGAGGGCAACGTCAAGGTCTCCGATGAACGCATGCTCCTCCTGGCCGACAAGATGATCGTCCATCTGACGGAGAAGAACGAACTCAGCATGATCGAGGCGATCGGCAACGTGGTCATCAGCGAAGTAGGGAAGATGCGCAAGGCCAAGGCCGGCAAGGCCGTGTTCGACGTCGCGAAGGACGAGATCGTACTGACCGACAAACCCACCCTCGAAACTCCGCAGTTTGGCGTCAAAGAGGCCGAGAAGATGATCTACAACCGCAAGAAGGCAACCTTCAAGCTGTTCAAGGTGCATGGCGAGACCCGCCGCATCGACAAAGGCGCTCGGAGCCCGACCGACCTTCTAAAGGGAAAAGAGAAGGAAGAACCCAAGCCATGACCCAACCAAGCTGCCTGCTTGAAACGCAAGGGCTGGTCAAGGCGTATCGTGGTCGGCGCGTGGTGAACAAGGTCTCGCTGACCGTCCAGCCCGGGGAAGTCGTTGGTCTGCTCGGTCCCAACGGGGCCGGCAAGACGACCACGTTCTACATGATCGTGGGCCTGATCCGACCGAACGAGGGGAACATCCTTTTCATGGGACGGGACGTCTCCAATCTGGCCATGTTCGAGCGCGCCCGTCTCGGCATGGGCTACCTCTCCCAGGAACCCTCCATCTTCCGCAAGCTCACGGTCGCGGACAACATCATGGCGATCCTCGAAACCCTCCCGCTCAGCAAGGTGGAGAGGGAGGAGCGCCTGCGTGACCTACTCAACGAACTACAGCTGAGCCATCTGGCCAAACAGAAGGCTATGACTCTCAGCGGCGGTGAACGGCGACGCCTGGAGATCACCCGGGCGCTGACCACCAACCCCCGCTTCATCCTCCTCGACGAGCCGTTCAGCGGCGTGGACCCCATCAACGTGTACGAGGTCCAGAAGATCATCGCGCATTTGCGCGATCGAGGCTTGGGCGTGCTGATCACCGACCACAGCGTCCGGGAAACCCTCGCCATCGTCAACCGCGCATATGTGATCTGCGACGGGGAGATTCTTTGCCATGGAAGCAGCGACCACCTGATCAACGACGAGCAAGCTCGTCGCGTGTATCTGGGGCCGCGTTTCACAGCCTGAGGCCGGATGGGCCGGCCTCGGGGAGCACATAGGAGTTGCACGTCATGGAAGTCATCGTCAGCGCACGGCACTTCGAACTCGGAGACGAACTGCGAAAGCATGCGGAGACCAAGGTGACGGAACTGGAAGTGGAGCACACCAAGCTCACCACCGCCAGGGTCGTGCTGGAAGTCCAGCGCAATTGCCATGAAGCGGAGGTCCATCTGAATGGGAAGCACCTCGATTTGGTTGCCACTTCGCGAACGGGTGACATGTACGTCAGCATCGATGGGGCCGTCGACAAGTTGGAGAAGCAGCTGAGGCGACACCTCGAGAAACTGCAGGACCACCGCGTCAAGGAGGACGCGAAATTCGCCGCCGCCGAAGAGACGGCAGCAGGGGATGACGAAGAGGACCTGATCGAAGAAGAGGAGGTCGTCCAGGAAGTCTGATCGCCTTGTTTCAACCACCCCACGTCCGCCCGGCCTCCACGGTCGGGCGGACGTTGATTCTGGAGAGCCCATCGCATGGCCGACACGCTGACCTCGACCACGGACGAGCCCAAGGGGGACTGGCATCGCCCTTCCTGGGATGAGTACTTCCTGAAGCTGGCCATGCTGGCTTCGGAGCGAGCCACCTGTCCGCGCATGCATTGCGGGTGCGCTCTGGTCCGCGAACGCTTCGTTCTGGCCACTGGCTACAATGGTTCGCTGCCGGGCGCAGCCCACTGCTACGACGTGGGGTGCATGGTCGTGAACAACCACTGCGTGCGCACCAACCATGCGGAGATCAATGCCATCTGCCAGGCCACGCGGCACGGTGTCACGCTCAGCGGCGCCACCGCGTACGTGACCAATATGCCGTGCACGAACTGCGCCAAGGCGCTGGTCGCCGCCGGCATTGCGCGCGTTGTCGTCTTCTCCGATTTCCACGACACGCTGGCCGAACGCTTTTTTGCGGAGTCCGGCGTGACGCTCGACCGCCTGGCCATGCCGGATCGGGCGATCCAGTACCATCTCGAACGCTACTCCTCCGCCCGGGCCAGCAAGCCGGCGGCAGACGCTAGCTGACCCAGCAAGAGCAAGGTGGCGATGGAGCGATTCTCCCCACAGGACGTGCCGAACGCGCCGGGCGTGTACCTGTTCCGCAACGCGGATGGGGAGGTGATCTACGTCGGCAAGGCGCGCTCCCTGCGCAAGCGCCTCTCCACCTATTTCCAGCCCAGCCGCAACACCCGGGCCGACCCCAAGCTGCGGGCGCTCATCCACAGCATCGAATCGTACGACATCATGCAGGTCCGGACCGAGGCCGAGGCCCTGCTGCTTGAGTCCCGTCTCATCAAGCAGTACCATCCCCGCTACAACGTCGAGCTCCGGGATGACAAGCGCTACCTCTATCTCTGCATTGACCCCGAGGAGCCCTTCCCCCGTCTGCAGTTGGTGCGCATCCGGCGCAGCGACAATCGCCTCTACTTCGGCCCCTTCCCCTTTGCCCGCGTGCTGCGGGAAACGGCGGACTTCCTGGCCAAGCGCTTCGGTCTGCGCACCTGCAACGTCCGCGAACCCGACCTTGAGCAACACAAGCACTGCCTGGAACACCAGATACGCAACTGCTGCTGCCCCTGCACGGGGGAGGCCACCACGGAGCAGTATCAGGAACGCCTCGATCAAGTCATCGCCGTGTTCAAAGGGGACATCAAGCCGCTGGTCGAAGACTTGGAGAAGCGCATGCGCGCCCACTCCCAGGACCTGCGGTTTGAGGATGCGGCTGGCCTGCGGGACATGGTGGCGAATCTGCGCACGATCTGCGAGCCCCGGCAACGCTCCTTCCGGCACGCCACTCTCGAGCGGGGCGGGAGCGCACCCGGGGAAGAAGGTGTGCATGAGCTCCGGAGAGCCTTGGGCATCCGGTCTGAGCCGAGCCGCATCGAGTGTTTTGACATGTCCAACATCGGGGGCCGGTTTGCCGTCGGCAGCATGGTCTGCTTCCGTGACGGGAAGCCCTCCCGCAGCGACTACCGTCGCTTCCGCATTCGCGACGAACAGGCGACCGACGACACCGCCATGATGCGGGAGGTCCTCACGCGGCGTTATA
>JABGQJ010001099.1 GCA_018648945.1 Victivallales bacterium | reverse complement strand
AAGGCCCGCGGCATGATGCGGGCTCTGGAACTGGCGGCCAACGGCCTGGCGATGTGAGGAGTATGCACCATGATTCTGATGCTTGACAACTACGACTCGTTTACCTTCAACCTAGTCCAGTACATCGCTGAGATCGGCGAGGAGGTGGAAGTGCGACGCAATGACGAAATCACCGTGGAGGAGGCCTTGGCTCTAAAGCCGGAAGGCATCGTGATCTCGCCCGGACCGTGTCGCCCGGAGGCGGCCGGGATCTCCATCGCCCTGATCCAAGCGGCGGCGGGCAAGGTCCCTCTGTTGGGCGTGTGCTTGGGCCATCAGGCCGTTGGCGCGGCCTTTGGCGGCAAGGTGGTCAAGGCCCAGGCGATCATGCACGGCAAGGTCTCGGCAGTCACCCACGACGGCAAGGGCGTGTTCGAGAAGATCCGCTCGCCCATGAAGGCCACGCGCTACCACTCCCTCGCGATTGAGCGCGATTCGCTCCCCGACTGTCTGGAGATCACGGCCGAGACCGACGATGGTGAGGTCATGGGCCTCCGTCACAAGGAGTTTGCCGTCGAAGGCGTGCAGTTCCACCCCGAGTCAGTGCTCACCCCCGCCGGTAAGCGGCTGCTGGCCAATTTTGTACGGGCAACCAAGTAGCAAGGAGATACGGCCATGTTCACGCAGGTTCTTGAACAACTGATCAAGGGTGAAGACCTCAGTCCCACTGAGATCACAGCGGCGATGAATGATATCATGTCGGGCAATGCCACGGATGCGCAGATCGGCGCGTTCCTGATGGGGTTGCGGATCAAGGGAGAGACCCCCGCTGAGGTGGCTGCCGCCGCTGGCGTGATGCGGAAACACGCCACGCTGGTTGATGCGGGCGCCCGGAGCGTCATCGATACCTGTGGCACCGGCGGCGACGGGGCCGGCACCTTCAACATTTCCACGACCACTGCCTTCGTGGCGGCGGGAGCAGACATTTGCGTGGCCAAGCACGGCAACCGGGCGGTGACCAGCAAGTGCGGCTCCGCGGACGTGTTGGCGGCGTTGGGCTTCAACTTGGCGGCTGACCCCATGGTCATGGAGGAGTGCATTCAGGAGAACGGCATCGGTTTCCTCTTTGCGCCCAACATGCATCCAGCCATGAAGTACGTGATGCCTGCGCGCAAGCAGATGAAGATCCGGACGATCTTCAATATGCTCGGGCCACTGACTAACCCCGCCGCGGCGACCGGCCAGGTGCTCGGCGTCTTTGCGCCGGAACTGACCGAAGTCTTTGCCGAGGCGTTGCGGGACTTGGGGTGTCGCCGGGCCTACGTGGTCCACGGCGAGGACGGTCTGGACGAGATTACCTGCACCGGCAATACCCGAGTCAGCGAACTCCGTGATGGCAACATCCGGACCTACGATCTTGCCCCAGAGCTTTTCATCGGCGAGACCTTCGACAGCGAGGAGATGGCCGGCGGCGACCCGGAGGAGAATGCCAAGATTCTGCGCGGCATTCTGGATGGTTCCGTGCAGGGCGCGCCTCGCGCGGTCGTGCTGCTCAATGCGGCAGCAGCCATTGTCGTTGGTGAGAAGGCGGACACGCTGGACGAGGGCCTGAAGCTGGCCGCCGCATCCATCGACTCAGGCGCGGCTCTGGCCAAGCTGGAGACGCTCGTCAAGGAAAGCCAAGTGGCATGACAATTCTCGACACCATCGTGGCCCGAACGCAAAAGGATGTGGCGATCCGGCGTGAAGAGACGCCCGCTGCGCACCTTGAACTACGGTTGACCGAGGCCCGGCCCGCGGTGCCGTTCGCCGAGGCACTGCGGCGGCACGAGCTGCCCACGATCATCGCAGAGCTGAAAAGGGCATCGCCTTCCAAGGGGCTGATCCGGCCGCACTTTGCTCCCTCCACGCTCGCGCATGAGCTGGCGGAAGCCGGTGCGTCGGCCTTGTCGGTGCTCACCGAGCCGCATTTCTTCCAGGGGAGTCCGGAGTTCCTGGCGACGGTGGCCCCGCAGGTGCAGATCCCGTGCCTGCGCAAGGACTTCATCGTGGACCGCCGCCAGGTGCTGGAGGCGCGCGCCGCCGGGGCCGCGATGGTGCTGCTCATCGCCGCCGTGCTCGACGACCGCGAGCTGCGAGAGCTGCGCGAGGCCGCCGCCGCGCTCGGGCTGGGACTCGGGCCTGGTGGGGGAGGTCCGAGCGGCCCACCCCGAGCTGGACGACGTCGATGTGCGGATCCTGCTCGGCCTGATCGGACGTGCCCTCGGTCCCGACAGCGG
>JABGQJ010001098.1 GCA_018648945.1 Victivallales bacterium | reverse complement strand
TGGTACTTGGCGTCGAAATCGTCCTTCCTGAGTCGCCTTCCCTCCGCGTTGCCGCGATACAGGTACGCCGTGCGGATCGCGAACTCAGTGGTCTGGCGGATCGTCTGTCGTATTGGTTTCGGGGGATCCGGCTCCTGTAGGAGTTCCTTCAGCGTCGCCACCGACTCATCCGTGCGGTTGACAGCCAACGCGAAGATGGCCGCCCTGCGCGCCGGGCTCTTGAGATCGGTCGCGATGGCAATGAGGCGTGGCGTGAAACGATCGTCAGCATACTGCTGGGCTGCCAAGACGCCCTCACCCCAAGCGGCGGGATGGTCCGGCGACAGCGATACGTCGATGACCGGCGTGATCTGCTCGCGGGTGACGCCGCGTTGCTTCAGTACCTGGAACATCCCCCTGGCCAACCCACGCGTCGCCGCTGCAGCCAGCAGGGCTCGGTCGACCTCCGGGGTCTTGGGCAGATAGTGATTGAACGCTTCCCCGGCCCAGTAGCTCGCCGCATCGGCCCTCTGCATCGCGTCGAGGAGCGCCGGAATGGCCCGGCGGTCGCACGTATACATGAGCTTGCGCACAAGAGCGGCGCGAAGCGGGTCGCGGACGGTGGCGAGTCGTGCGCACAGCCTTTCGACATGCGCCCCCATCTCCTGTTCGGTGCGAGGTCCAAGCGTGATCTCAATCGGCTGGGACGTGATCGCGGGCCACTTGCCCTCGCAGTGGTACGTGCCCACGACCCGGTACGTACCCGCTTGGGTCAGGAGAGCCCACCGATTGAGAGCGATCGTCTTCGCGAAGGACTTGCCGGGGACCAGTTCCCCGATGCCAGCCAGGCCGCCGCCCCTTGAAACGCGTCGCTTTGCCCGTGGATCTGGCATGGCCTTCCCGTTCGCATCCGTTGCGGACAGCTTGTACTCGCCCATGCGCCCACTGCGGTCGTAGTTGCGATCGCTGTACTCGTACAGGCTCTTCCCCTCGTTCTTGATCACAAAGGTGACGGCAACCTCGTCCCCTACCTTCCACTCGGTCTCATCGCAACGGATGGTCAGGGAGAGAACCGGCTTGGCGCCGTTCCCAGGCCCTTGCGGCTCCTGCGCCGCCGGACGACCGACCGTCAGAACCATCGTCGCACAGAAGACCAAGAACCCAGTGGATACGCCGGTTTTTTGTCGCATGAGACACTCTCCCACTTCTCATCTGCGCCGTCAAGCCCGTTCGTTAGAGGCCAATTTCCTTCCCGGTTAGCAGTCGCAGGGCAAGCCGGCGGACAACGGGGCTTCTAGCGGACTTCCCTCCGTGCTCCAAGACCAACACAATCATGTTCCCTTCCACCTTCGGCGCGTGGCAGACCGCTGTGTGCCGCTTCTCGAAAGCGTCCTTGCGCTCGAAGGCAACCGACAAGTCGTTTGCAGAGACCCGCCCTGCCACAGACCTGCCGTCGATCTTGGCGGCCACGCGCAGCACGGAGGGGTGGCCAGGACGAGGGTTCACGGCAAGCGTGTCGCCACCGCCTGAGATAACAGTCCCCTTCTCGTCCAGGATCACGACCTGGACTCCTCTGATGTTAGGCAGTACGCCCTCAAGCTTCCAGATGTTCCACCCGGCTGCCCACGCCACATCCGCGCCACTGATCTCCATGGTGCGCACCTGGAGGGCTGCCCCAGGCTTGGGTGCCCCCTGGCAATGACCGACCAGAAGCATGGCGAATCCGATCAGGATGCTCGCGATGTGAAACCGCATGTCTGCCTCCCTACGAACGAGTGATCGTGTAGCCTCTCGGCACCGTCCGGCCGGGAGAGGTATCTCTCGGCCCGATACATGAAGGTACACCCGGCGGGCAGGGATGCCAAGCATGGCGGGCATTGGCGGTTTGGCGATTCAGCCAGGCAGGCCATGGCGTGCTCCTGCGCTCGTTCCTCTTGCGTCCCGTACCGCTCCCCGCTACCTTCCCCCTTGTGGTTCGGAAGGCAATTCCCTGCCAGTCCCAAGCGGAGCCACCCGTTCCGCGGAACCGATCGATCACCTCGAACAGCGACCGGAGAGATGTGATGAAAGACCTCCATCTAGGCGTGTTCTGCACCGCGTTGATCGCCGGCATGATGGCCGCCTCGACATGGGGTGCCTCGGTCGAAATCTGGCCGTCGGAGCGGCGCGGCAACAACACGCTGTTCTGCTACGGCGGCGACTGGAACACCATGCTGATCGGGATCTACTCGGACGACCATGGCAAGCACCGGCTCAAACTGCCGGAACGCTTCACCGAACCG
>JABGQJ010001097.1 GCA_018648945.1 Victivallales bacterium | reverse complement strand
GGTTGCCGAAGCGGTTGGGATGACAGGGATGGGAGTCGAGGATGCGGCCGTCGCGGTGGGGGTTGTGGGAGCACCAGTAAAGAAAGAAGGGCTCGTCCTGCTCGATGAATCCCCGACACTTCTCGCTCATCCCGACATCGTCGCGACCGGCTGGGGCTAGGACACTACCGAAGGGGAACACGTCCACTGGCGCGTGGTGGTACTTGCCCGCGCGCCCCGTGCGGTAGCCCGCGTCCCTGAGCATGACTGGCAGGCTGACCACATCGTCGTAACAGGAGAAGTGGTTGCGCCCATGGACATGGCCAAAGGCACCATTGGCATGATTCTGCAGGCCAGTGAGGATCACCGATCGGCTGGCCGCACAGCTGGCGGTGGTGCAGAAGGCGTTGGTGAACTGCACGCCGTCCCCGGCCAATGCGTCGAGGTTGGACGTGTCGGGGGCGCTCGTGCCGAAGCAGCCGCCATCCAGACCATGGTCGTCGGCTACCATCAGGACGATGTTGGGGCGGTCGTTGCTCATTGGGAGTTCCCTATTGCTGATCGGGAGTGAGTTGCAGGGCAAGGACGTGGCCTCGCGGCACGGGCAGCTGGTGGGGGCCGGCCGAGAGCGGTTTGTCGGAGAAGAGATCGCTCGCACGGACCCCAGACGGGATGGAGATCTGGCAGGTGCCCTCCGCCTGGTCGCTGTTCGGCGCAACCAAGAGGTAGGCGTTCTTGCCCTTGCGGCACCGAAGGAGGGTGACTTCCCCCTTGCCCTCGGCCTTGGGGAACCAAGGGGGCAGCGGCTCGCCCGAGATGATGGCCGGGGTGATACGCGAGAGTTCGGAGGCGCTCTGCAGGAGCCGACCGAGGTAGTCGGGATCACCGCTGTGCCAACGCGCCTCGGAGTACATCCAGAAGAAGATGCCCCGCGCTCCGAACACGACGGGGGAGAACGTCAAGTAGCGCTGTTCATCCAGACTGGGGGCCTTGCGCCCACGGAACGAGACATTGACCACGCTCAGCCACGGCTTCTCCTTCCCTAGCCGCGAGCGGTAGAGCAGTCCGGCGAACTTGCCGGAACCACCCCAGGCAATGCCGTCGCAGTGGGCGGCGAACGCCTCTGTCGGTTCGTCGAAGGGCAGGTAGGCACGCTGCCGTGGGTCGGACGCTTGGACGATGCGATGCAGTGCCTCCACATGGCGGAGGGGCGTGTGGCGGATGGAGATCATCTCGTCGCTGTACCAGAAGGCGATAGCAGGATGGGGCGCAAGTTCCTCGATCCAGGCCTTCAGTCGGTCCTTCTTCCCGGTCTCCGCCAGCCAGCGGGGGACCCCGGTCATGACCTTGAAGCCCTGCTTTTCAGCCTCGTCGAGGTACGCGCGGCAGGTCTTGATGTGCGCGACTGTGTCGATGGGTTTCAGGGGGTTGCCCTCGAAGACGTAGTCATGGAGGCAGTTGAAGCCGGCCTTGCGCAGATCTCGCCAGTAGCTGTTCCGCCAGTTGGTGCGCATTCCATACATGCCGATCGGGAAGAACGGTTCCCCCTTCAGCTTCAGGTTGGGTGGGTTCTGCAGGCTGGACTCGTCGAAAGTGAGGTTCGGATCCAGGCGGACCACGCGTTGGGTGTGCTCCGCGAGCATGACCGGCGGCTTGGTGTCAGTCAGCAGGCGGGCAACGAGTTGGTGCTCGCCAACGGGGATCTTGGCGTGCGGAATCTGTACTGGGGCATCGCCGATGGGGAAGTCCCCAAGCTCGGCCACCGTGTCGGCTCCCCAGAGCAATAGCCGGACCTTTGCCTTGGGGTCGCCCTTCGGCACGCGCATGATGAAGTTGGCGGTTTGCTGTGCAGTGCCTGGGAAGATCATGCTGTCGGTGGCGGCGACGGGCTGGAGCGTGAATCCCGCCAGGCTCTCGTCCGTCTTGTTCGTCAGGATTCTGCGGAAGGAGATGTCGTCGTACCAGATCGTGGCGCGCGAACGGTTCTGGACTAGGATCACGACCTCGCCCTTCTTGCCAAACCCATCGGCGGGCGGCCGCTCCCCCTGCTTCGCCGGGATCGTGAAGCGGACTCTCTTGCGGAGCCAGGAAGGGGAGGGGGTCTGGGCAATGCCTCGGTAGAGCGGACCGGTCCCGAGCAGCAGGATATCGGCCTTCAGCGGCTCGTTCCCGGCGGTGCGGTAGGAGAATTCCAGTTGGTAGGTAGCGCCCGCCCGGGCGGCAACGTTCTGGATGACGCGTCCCTGCATGTGCCGCTCGCTGGTGAAGGCGATGCGGAGGCAATT
>JABGQJ010001096.1 GCA_018648945.1 Victivallales bacterium | reverse complement strand
CTGCACTTGCGTCGTCCCCCAGTGGCACATCGCGTTGATCGTGAACTCCGCCATCCCCTTCGGCACGTTGAAGTACAGCGTGCCGCCCGGCCCCGCCACCTCAAACGGGGGATACGAACTCCATGTCCAGTGCGCGTAGGGGACCGTTGTGCTCACGACCTCACATCGCTGGTAATACCCCGGTGTCACTACCACGCAATGCAGCCCCGCCTGGGCCGCACTGAAGGTCAGCGTGAACGGCTCCCCCGGCGTCATCTTGCCGCTCGCCAGTTCCTTCTTCCCCGGACCCAGAACGGCATAGGTCACGCCCCACACGGCCCCCGCCGCCACCTTGTTGACTTTGAACTCCACCGTCGGCTCCTCGCCCGCCTTCAGGTCCATCACCAGGTAACTCGTCCCGATCAAGGGCAGCGACGGCACCGCCAGCGGCTTCCCCCGTTCCAGCATGCTCTTGTCCGCCACTTCCGGCGCCTTGAACCGCTCTGCGTCGAACCCCGGGTGCCGGTACCGCACCGGCTCCGCCACAAACTCCAGAGGCGTCACATACTCCTTGCCCTGCCC
Source organism: Victivallales bacterium (assembly GCA_018648945.1). The sequence goes on along the minus strand of JABGQJ010001096.1, from coordinate 1,705 downwards.
GAGCTTATCAAGTTCCGAATTGGCCAGCCTGATTGCGCTCAGATACTCCTCCGGCGTGCCCGCGCACAGATGGAAATCCCCCTTCTGCTCCTTCTCCTCAACGCACAGCGTATGCACCGTGAAAAGCCAGTACCCATCGGTCTTCCGGGCCACTTCATACAGATTCTTCGCCAGGTTAGCCGCCGTGTACTGCCGCAGCAGCAGGCCGCCGCTGTAGTAGCAGTGGATCTCTTTGGCCAGCAGTTCCTCTTTCCAGGCGTCCGCAATCTTCGTCGGTCCGCCGCCCCCATACGTGCTGGTCGCCCATAGAATCATCGGGTGCTCCGGCGTCCCCAGCCCCTGCGCCACACCCACCAAATGCCAGTTATGCGGCACCGGGTAGAACCCCACAAAGAACTCCGGATCAACCGCCGCGATCGCCTGCCGCATTCCCTCCGCAAAAGCCCGTACCTGTTTCTGCAGATACGGATGGTAAGCTCCAAACAGCCCATGCTCCTTCAACCATGGCACGCGTTCTTTGAAGCCTATCTGCCGCGCCGCATCCGCCTGCCCCTGCGCCTTCAGGAACCCACCGAAGCAGTGATCGCAATAGCAGGCATCACTGTAGTAGATTTGCCCGCCCTTGGCCGAGTTGGCATACATCTCCCAGTCAATCAGAATCCCTGAAATCTCCTTCTCTGCCTCCTGCCCCTCCCGGGCGAGCTCCACTGCCCGCTTCACCAGCACTTCCTCCCAGTACCGCGGCTCAACCGGACAAGGCAGCACGCTCTCATACCCGTTCCCAAACACACACCGCCGCATCCCCGCCTTCTCCCCATCACAGGACGCCCCCACCACGCCAAACAGCCGCATCCCCGACTTCCTGGCTTCCCTGGCCCAGGCCGTAAAGGTCTCCCGACTCCGGGCACTGGTGATGAGCGTATTCATGCCATGCTGCTTGAAGAAGCCAAGCCGTTCCGCACCATCACGATGGTAGATCCATCCGGCACGGATCTTCTCCCGTGCAATCCAGTCATCAGCTGCCCGCACTCCGGTATTCATGAGCAGTATCGCACCAACAACCAAGCAGAAACAACGCATGGGTCCACCTTTCCAGCTCGCATAGCACGGGTGTCTCGCCCGCCTCCAGTCGTCCGTTGGGAGCGCGGGCACCCCCGACCAATCTCGGCCCTCACCGCTGGAAATACAACGGCGGCACGGCCACCTTCCCTTACCTGTGGCCTCCCGCTCCCAACGGCCTGCCTCCGCAGCTTGCATGCGTAGGAAGCTGTTGCACCTTGGGAGGGACGGAAGATCACATCACTTCTTGGCGAGGTGCGATGCAATGGCGATGATTCTGAACATCGATTTCCACGACTTCGTGGTCTCGGACCCGGCGCCCGGCAGCCAGTACATCGGGCATCCAGACGGGTACTACCCGCAGGAGTCGCTCGAAGCGCTCATTCGCCGCGCCGCCGAGTCGGGCTTCGCCAAGATCTTCTTCCGCATCGCCGTGTGCGGGCGCGCGGCCTGCCGATCCAAGGTCAAGGAGATGGCTGCGCATCCGGCGCCATGGCCGCCGACCCTTGAACGCTACGACCCCTTCGCGGTTGCGGTCGAGGCCGCGCACGAAGCGGGCATCGAGTGCTACGCCTGGATTACCCCGCTCGACGATTCGGGCCCCAAACTGGGCAGCAGCCAGCCCGGCGAGATGCAGAGCCGCTTC
>JABGQJ010001095.1 GCA_018648945.1 Victivallales bacterium | reverse complement strand
CGCCAATCCGGCAGCCCAGAGTCGGCGATCCCTCCCCCCTGGTCCGGGACGTTCTGCTGGGCGTCCTTCGCCTGCTCGGCAAGGCCATCCTCGTCCCCCATCCACATGCCCATGCCGGTGCCCTGCGCACCGCAGAACCACCTTTCCCGTCCTGCGCACGGGGCGCCATCCTCATCCTCGTCCCGATCATCATCGTCATCCCCGTAGCTCACCCGGAACACATCAGGCCCGGCGGCAACTTCATCGCGGCCTCCCATGCCGCCCATTCCACCTTCTCTCTGGCGGCCTGTACTGGACACCACCTCTGCACCCTCAGGCAGAGGACCGAAGACGACTGGCTGCACCAATCGCCATCTCTTTGGTCCAGTCAGAAGCCGATCGCTGCATCGCCTCGCGATCCGGGCCAAAGCCAATGGCAACGGAGCGGCCCGCAAGCGGAAATCGCCGAATGGCATTCCCCCCATGGGGTCAAGAACGGCACGGTGCCACCCAATCCGCATCTTCCTGGCGGCCTTGGCCGCTCGCACCGCCTCGGCGAAAGCAGGCTTCGCGCGAGCCATGCCAGATGCATCAACCACCTCTACCCGCACATGCAAGCCCTTCCCAAGCCGCACCACGTCCCCAATCGCCATTCGGCGCGTCTTTGGCCACCCCAGCCCAACCCGCCAACGCAGCCCCAACTCCTCGCCCAAGATTCTCTCCACCACTGTGAACCGAAACGGTTTCCCCCCTCCTCCCGGCACCGGTATGCTTCCTTCCTCGCCGAACGTATTCAGGCACTCTGTCACCTTTCCACTCCGTTGCAGAATCAGCCTGCCCTGACGATCCAGTCTCCGCGCACACACCGTCAGTAACTCATGAGGACAGCCATCGACGAGCAAGTTCCCCTGCCGCGACACGTGGCGGGCGATCAGCCCTGGAGAGACCCAGTCGGTGTGACCTCCCGCCTCTACCAGCCCAGCCAGGAAGAGCAGATCCCAGTCCGCCGAGCGCTTGCCAGATGGCTTCTCGGCCGTGTCGTCCTGGACTGCGACAGCCTGGTCCTCGTCCTTGACCGTCAGTTGACATGCCCGGGAGGCCTCGGCACCCCACAGTACCAGTTGGGCCGCGTGGTTCACCAGCAGGTATGTCGGTCCTCCGGAAGTAGCCCCCAGGCCCAGTGAATCCACGCGCAGTGCCGTCCATTCTCGCCGTGTCGGCCAGTCATCACGCCAACCGTTCATCGTGGAACGCCAACTGCGCCTCCCTTCGGCCCCGGATAGATCGACACTGATCTCCGCATCATTGTACCCATAGCGGTCCGTGGCCCTGACAGCCAGGCGGACATCTCCGCCGCCCCGCAGAATGCCTGGGAACTCGCCCACGCACAGCCTGTCATCAAACCCCGAGGTCCAGATAGAGAAGAGAACGTGCTCTGTCAGCGATGCCAGCATTCTCCCCGCCTTGGACCGGTCCCCCCATCCTGCCGAAGCCACCAGCTCACGAATCCTGTCCCCATTCGGCGCATCCACGGGCAGTCGAACAAGCCGGACCTCGGTGTGCCAGAGCTTGCTGAAGGACAACCCCCCATCGAGAACAAGCATGAGCTTGTTCATCTGGCGGATGCCATCCGGGGTGTTGACGGCCACGGCAACCCATCCATCCTGGTAGACGGTGTGCCGAATACGCGCGCCAGCCGGGAGCGGGATGCCCAACTGCCCAAAGACCAACTCCAAGTCGGTCAGACGGTCATCACGCCGGGCCTGCGTCCTGGGCTCTGGCTCGATGGACTTGATGAAGTCCCGGTCAAGCGCCGCAGGGCCATATACCATCCGCTGCATGGGAGCCATCATGATTCCGGGATCATGCAGAACAACCCCATTGGCGCTCTTCCTCGTGCTGAGTCCAGTCCCGAGAGCGACATAGTCCAGCACATTCGCAGCGCTGATACTCGCCAGCTCCACGGAGATCCCCGACGCCATGGTCGCTGCACGGGCCGTTCTGCGCCGAGCGGGACCGAGTGGCACCACGTAGGCCACACCAAGCCCAACCGATTCGGGATCGGCCTCACGAAATGTGGCGACAAGCTTGCGCAAGGAGGGAAGCAGCGCCTCCTCGTCTATCTCGACCTTTGAGATGACAAGATCAAGGGACCTGTCCGCTTCCACGCTGTCCAGCCATGGCCACTGTCCGGGGAAATCGCGGGAATGCGCCGGGAGAGAGCTCCGGGCCGGGCAGTGTTTCTCCGCCATCACTCGCAGCAACTCACTCCCGGCCAACCGCAACTCGAC
>JABGQJ010001094.1 GCA_018648945.1 Victivallales bacterium | reverse complement strand
CAATCCTCGGCAACGAAGCTCATCCGTTTCACGCGCCCAGGATAGAGGAGGTCAAGGTCTGCAGCGACGCCGGAGTTTGGGCTGTCGCTCAGGAACAGAATGTCAGTCTGGTCGTCCATGTCGTCCTCCGAGGTCTCGTGGAAATGGGGGGCGGCGCGCTATTCGCTCAGCCAGCGGTCGACGAGTTCTTCGGCGCGGGCGGGAAGGATGCCGGTGATGCGGGCCAGGTCGAGGACGGTGAAACGCTCGCGGACCTCGTGGGCATGATGAAAAGCAGCAAGGTAGCGCGCACGGTCGATGCCGAGGTCGCAGTAGCGATGGGCCGCGCCGGCGCGGCGCAGGCAGTCCTTGAGGCGTTCGGGGGAGCGCAACTGGGGCGTGAGGGTGGCTCGGACCTGGTTCCACAGTTCGGGCCGACTCTGGAATTCGGCGACGGCAGCAGCCGTGCGCACGCGCTTCTTCTCGTGGTGCTCCTCCACGGACGGGGCAAGAAAGCCCCAGAATGCGGGATCGGAGGGGCTCTCGGGGACAGTGAAGGTGGGATTCTCCAAGGCCATGAGTTCCTGGTAGAGCGCGGCACCGAGAATGGTGGATACCCCGACTTGCCGACCGTGGAAATCGTGGGGCACGCCGTCCACGGAGGACATCATGTCGAGGGTGTGGGAGACCAGGTGCTCACCGCCCGAGGCGGGGGAGGACGTGCCAGCCATGGTCATGGAGATGCCAGTCAGGATGAGGGCCTCGAAAAGCGCGGTGATACCGGGCTCATCACCTTGGCCGATGGCCTCGGGGTTGTCCATGTAGATGGCCTCGATCTCATCGATGGTCCCGGCGCAGAAGGGGCAGTAGTACTCGCCGAAGACGAGATGGTTGAGACGCCAGTCCGAGGCGCTCACCGGCTTGGCCATCACGTCACCGAGCCCGGCAGCAGTCATGATCTTGGGAGCGTTGGCGAGAATGGCCGGGGTACCGACGATGGCGAGGGGGCCATTGCCGCGAACCAGGCTCTTCACGCCTTGGAGCGTGGGGGCCACATTGGCGCTGGCATAGCCGTTCATCGAGGCGGCGGTGGCCACGCAGATGTAGGGCTTGCCAAGGTCGCCGGTCCACCACTTCGTCAGATCGCTGACCACGCCGGAGCCGGCCGCCACATAGATGTCGGCCTTGGGGAGCCGGGGCGCCAACGCGTCGTGGGTCACATCGTCGCAGACGGGCACATGGCCGGGCGAGGGGTCGGGAATGACGAACTCCGCCGCCTGGCAGCCTGCGGCCACCAGCAGGTCCATGACCTCCAGGCCCACCACGTCGCGGGTGCGCGAGTCGGCGATCACACAGACATCCTCGCCCCCGAAACGCTTGCAGAGGTCAGGTATGGATGCCAATGCGTCCGCGCCAAAGCGGACCTCGTGGAGGGCGTTCTGGTGCTGCCGGCCACACCGTTCGCAGGTGAAGTCGCAACCAAGCAAATCCTGCAATTGACTCATGAGAACATTCCTCTCAGCCGGCTGACCAATCAGCCGGGCGTTGCTTCCTGTGAATCCGCGAAGCTGGCAAGCAGTTCGCGGGCATGGTTGCGGGCAGTGGTGGAATCGCTCTCCGCGCCAAGCATGCGCATGATCTCGCGCTCCCGGTCCGCGCCCTCCAAAGGCAACATGGTGGTAACCGTTCGGTCGCCGTCGATCCGCTTCGCCACCTGGAAATGGCGGTGTCCGGCGGCGGCGATCTGGGCCAGATGGGTGATGCTAAACACTTGGTGGCGCTGCCCGATGGCGGCCAGCTCCTCGGCCACAGTCACCGCGATTATGCCGCCGATATTGGCGTCCACTTCATCAAAGATGAGCACCGGAATATGGTCGGCGGAACTGAGCACGGTCTTCACGGCCAGCATCACGCGGGCCATCTCGCCACTGCTCGCGATCTTCCGCAGAGCCTGCATGGCTTCCCCTGGATTGGGAGCAAAGCCGAACTCGATGCGGTCGGCGCCAAGCGGGCCGGGATCGGCTTCGCAGACAGTCACCGCAAAGCGGGATTGCAGGAAGCCGAGCCGGTGCAGTTTGTCGCGAATGGCTTCGGCCAGCTGGCCGGAGGCGGCGCCGCGCGCCGTAGTCAAGATTTCGCACGCCTGGAGATGGCTGCGCTTGGCTGCGACAACCTGCTGCTCCAGCTCGCCCACGCGTTCGGTGCGGCTGTCAAAGGCATCGAGCTGGTCCCGCATCTCGTCGGCAGCCAGCAGGACACTCTCGACGGTGCCGCCGTAGCGCCGTTTGAGCT
>JABGQJ010001093.1 GCA_018648945.1 Victivallales bacterium | reverse complement strand
AGCCTTGCGGTGTGGTATACCACTCCGCAAGACGACTGCCGCTGCTCGCGCACCTTTTGCCCCGCAACCGCCATCAGGAAAACGCGCTACTCTCCTCGAGACGCCACCCGACCAGGGAGAAAGGCCGACACGCCAGCACCCAGGAGCCACGCGGCGGCTCCGGCGACTGCAAAGGCCGGCGCGAACGAACCAGTGCTGTCGGCCACGATTCCGCCCACGGCGGGACCAAGGACCTGGCCGACGCCGAAGACCACCGTGACCACCCCCAAAGCGGCGGGTGCCATCTTCGCGCCAAAGACATCGCCACACAGAGCCGAGATGACGGCCGGGATACTCCACGCGGTGCAGGCGAAGAGGAAGCCAGCGAAAAGAGCGCCTCCCAGTCCATGGGACAGGCCGACGATGAGGAAGGCACTTCCCTGACAGAGGTAGATCACGACCAATGCCAGGCGCCGGCCCCAACGGTCGGAGAAGGCACCCCAGACAAAGCCACTGATGACCGAGGCTAGCCCGATTCGGGTCCAAATGGTGCCCGCCTGGGCGATGCTCAGACCAATATCGCGTTTCAGATGGTTGACAAAGAACGTGGCAAAGATGCTGTAGGAAAACCCGAACGCGAAGTAGGCGGTCGCGATCCGCCAGAGGACCGTGGAGCGCAGCATCACGGGCTTCCTCGAGGCAGACGCGTCCGCGCTGGCCGGAATGGCAGCAGGCGCGGGACGGTCGCGGAGAAACGCCGCGCACAGCGCGCAGATGACCAGCGTGACCACCCCGAAGGCATACCAACAGTGCTGCCAGCCCTCCGCGCCACCGCGTTGCAGCAACCACGGCACGGCAGCCCCGGTGGCGGCCAGTCCCAGGCTGGAGCCGCCCACCGCGCAACCAGCCGCCAAGCCCCTGCGCTTGCCCGTGAACCAGGCGCAGAGCAGAGCCATGGCCGGGATGTTGGCCGCCGCTCCCCCCGCCCCCGAGAAGAAGCGCCCCACACAGGCCCCCGTGAACGTGGGGAAGGCGCCCGTGGCGAGCATGGCAAGGCCAACCACCCCAAGCGCGCAGGTGATGACGACACTAGGCCCATAGCGGGTGGCTAGGATCCCCGACCCAACGGCGAGCAGGAGGTAACCCAGCGAGTTCCAGGACTGGAGTTGGCCGCTCTGCGTATTGGTCAGTCCCAGCCCCTTCTGCATGGCGGGAAGGACCATCGTGAAGCCGAAGCGACCAAGCCCGAGCGAGGCAAAGACGACGAGGACGGCCAGGACAAGGACCACCAACGCCCGGCCACGAGTCTGGTTGTCGTTCATTCGGATCCCCTTCCGCAATCGGTCCCGACAGGCGCAATAAACTGAGGCCAGCGACTACTTGCTGAACCTGGGCGGTCCCACACTGTAGGTGCTCCCGGCCACGTTCGCACCGTTGCCGGCCATCAGGTAGCGGGAATTGCTGCTGTTGCCCACGGTGAGACAGGTGAGGACGGGCTCGACACGCTCGCCGACCAACTTGCGGAGGGCCGCAAGCAGATCGATCCGCAGCGCGCCTTCGGGGGCGGGGACCTCCGCCAAGCAATGCCTGGCCCGCACGGTGGACTCGGGCAGCGGCTGAAGTTGGAAGCACTCGCCCTTCTCGGAGCCGGGAACGAGGAACGCCTTGATGCCCGCCAGGGGGCTGTTGCCGAGCCGGACGATGAAAGGCTTGCCGCCAATCTCCAGATGCAGGCTGACCCGCGTCTCGTCCCCCAGCCGCAAGGGAAGCTCCAGGAGCGGCGTCTGCCTGAGGTCGACCGGATTCTCCGGCACATGGCGGACCGCGAAGAAGCCCCCGCCATTGGTGTTTCTGACCTGGGTCAGGCGAGTGTCGGGATCGGTTGTGAGCTGGACGGCATCCCGCACCAGGGGAGCCCAGCTGTCCTCCGTGCTGTTGCCCACGTAGGATGCATGCGCGTCCCAGTTGGTCTTCTCGGCCATGGAGGAGATGCGAGAGATGGCGAAGCCATTGCGCACGCTCCAGAACTCGATGTGGCCGCCGGTGATCGGCTCCGGGTCGGTGTAGTCGAACATCGGCTGGCCGTCGAGCAGAATCTGGACGCGGGCGCCGGTCTTGCGCAGGGTAAGATGCCACCATGGGTAGTGGACAAGCATGAAGCTCTCGCCTTGGGGTATGAGGTGTTGCGGCCGGCGCGATTCGGCCACGATCACGCCGCGCCGAAGCAGGCGCGTGACTCGGTTACCCTCGCCGCCGAACACCACGCAGTAACCGGAGAATGGATCGCGCCCGTCC
>JABGQJ010001092.1 GCA_018648945.1 Victivallales bacterium | reverse complement strand
GTCAACCTGGCCCGCACCTACGCGGAGCAGTACCACGAATACCCCGCCTACCGGCTGATGAACATGAACACCGAGACGGAGCATCACAACCAGCCCGACTTCTCCCCCATTGGCCTCGAGCGTGCGCGCAAGCTCTTCGGTGGCGAGATCCCCAAGGGCTGCGAGAACATGTATGCCTTCAAACACAGCACCTATCCAGGGCTGGTCAAGGACGGTGTCATCGAGGACGACCACCCGGTGCTGCGCTTCTACCGCTGGTTCTGGCTCGAGGGCGAGGGATTCAACGTCATGGCCAAGGACATGATGAAGGCCATCAAGGAGGTGGACCCCAATCTGCTGGTCTTCCACGATCCCGCAGCCCGCATGCCCTACATGCGCGACCGCCACGACGGTATGAACCCCTGGGATTGGACCTACACCACTCCCAACCCCCTTACCCTAACCTTCAAGATCGAGGCCATCCGGGGCTTTGCCGAGCCCGGCAATGACCACATCGTCAACTACGTGCAAGTGCTCTGGAAGCAATGGACGGCCGGGGCCGTTAATCTCTGCCCCTCTGCCGCCGTGATCCGGCTGGGCCTCTTGCACAGCTCCAGCCGCCCCGTGTTTGCCGTCGGGCACTGGAACACCGGCTGGATGACCAAGGCCCAGCATCTGGACCGCTGGGAGGGCGTGCAGGACCTCCACAAGAGCTTCTGGAAGCCCCTCGGCCCCATTCTGACCAACCTGAAGCAGGACGCGCCGCGTCGGGTGGCCTTCCTGGTTTCCCACACCAACCAGCTCTTTGCCGAGACCTTCCGGGGTTCCTGGCAGACGGGACCCGCGCTCTCTGCCTGGCACGAGGCGTTCCTGCGTGCCGGCCTGCCCGTGGATGTGGTCTATGAGGAGACCGTGGCCGAGGGCGGTCTGAAGGACTACACCACCCTGTTCATCCCCTTTGGCGAGGTCATTAGCCGCAGTGCCCACAAGCAGATTGCTGCCTTTGCGGCGGGCGGCGGGCGCGTGGTCGCCGACCACAATCTGGGCTACTCCGTTCCGGGCGTAACCAAGGTTGAGAGCACCATGGACCATATGACCTGGCCCAACTGGGGCTGGTACCGTCTGCGTCACAAGCAGGGCATCACCGCCCCCGAGCGGATCAAGCGCATGTGGGCGGCGACGGCGGAGATCGCCCGCGTGTTTGCCAAGGAACGCAGCGCCAATCCCGTGCCGGGCGACCCCTGGCTGGTCGTCAATGAGCGCCGCTGGGGCAAGGGCCGGTATCTCTACGCCATCAACGACAAGCGTTCGGCTGGCGCAGTCGGCAAACGCTGGAACGCCATTCTAGAACAGGGCGAACCCCTTGCCACCTCCATCTCTGTGCCGACCGGCGGCACCAAGGCCGTCTACGATCTGGTCGCCCACCGCGAGATCACTCCCCAGGCCGATGCCGGGCGGCTGACCTGGCAAACCGACTTCGCGCCCGCCTCGGCCACCGTTTTCGCCCTGCTTCCCCAGCGCATCGCCTTCCTGGAGATCGTCGCGCCCAAGACCGCCGAACGCGGCCAGCCCCTCGCGATCACCGCCCGCATCCTAGACGACGGCAAAGCCCCCATTGCCGGGCTCCTCCCGATCCGGATCACCATTCGGGACGGCCAGGGCGCGGCCAGCGAGTACAGCGACACCTTTGCCATGAAGGACGGCGTGTTCACCCTCAACGGCTGGATTGCCCTCAACGATACCGGCGGCACCTGGTCCGTGACCGTTGAGGATCTGGCCTCCGGGCGCACGGCTCGCAAGTACTTCCGCGTCCCCGTCAGGTAGAGCGACTCGCGGAGCCGGTCATTTCCCCAGCGGGGGGATGAAGTCGAGTTCGGTGATGCTGTTCCAGAGGTTTGAGGTGTTGCCGAAACACACGACCCGGAGATAGCGGGTGCTCTGGGTCTTGCCGAGCGCGTAGGTCTCAAGGTCGGCGGTCTTGCCACTGGAGTTCGCCTTGCGGGCGAGTTGCCAGGTTTTGCCGTCGGCGGAGGTCTCGATCTGGAAGCTGGTGCTGCGGTTGGCGCCGCTATACCAGGCCATGCGGACCGCCTCGATTCGCCGTGGCTTCCCGAAGTCAAAGCCGATCCACTCCTTCTCGCCGCTGGCGGACCACCGGGTCTCGGGGTTGCCGTCGAGCACGTTCTTGGGGATGTTGCCATCGTCGTGGCTGGCCGAGAGCGTGAGGCCGCGAACGGTGACGGGCTTGGATTTCACGTGGGGCTTCTGGGTGCTGCCGGGGATGACGGTGGGGACG
>JABGQJ010001091.1 GCA_018648945.1 Victivallales bacterium | reverse complement strand
GAACGATTCCACCTGGAAGGCAGGCTACCCCCAGCGGCGGACGGAAATGCAGGCATTCTGGTACCCGGGACCCGAGAGCCAAGCGATCATGGCCGCCCAATACGGCCCCAATGCGGGCAAAAACGGCGACGAGTACGCCCTCTTCCGGCGCGACCCGGACTTCGCCCCCGGCGGCGAGGACGCCGTGTCCCTCTCCGCACGCAGCGTGGTGCGCCCCGGCGTGGGCTGGGGCATTCTGCGCACTGGGCACGCCCGCACCGATGCGGCGGTGTTCCTGGACTACGGCCCGCGCGGTAGCGGCCATGGGCACCCCGACCGGCTGAACATGATCTACTATGACTACGGGGCCGAACTGGTCACCGACATGGGCTACCTCGGCTGGGGCCACCCGAACCATCCCTGGATTCGTGCCACCGCCAGCCACAATCAGGTCATCGTCGACGGCAAGGCGCCCAGCAGTGCTGGGGGCGAGCTGGAAGCCTTCGCCGGCGATGGCACCGTGCGGGGCATGGTCGCCTCCGTTCCCGGCGCCTATCCCGGGGTGACCGAGACCTTCCGGCGGCATCTGGTCATGGTCGATCACGGCCCCGGCCAACGCTATCTGGTGGATCTCTTCGAGGTCAAGGGCGGCGCCGAGCACCAGTATGCATTCCACGGCGACGGCGAGACCTTCGCCGCAGAGGGCCTCACCTTCGCGCCGCTCGACCCTGCCGAGCTCGGCGATCCCAACACCGGCTACAAGTTCATGGAGGACGTCGAACAGGCCACCACCGACGACACGATCTCCTGTCGCTGGACCAGCAATCCGGACACCGGCCTCGGTGTCCGGCTGCGCCTCCTGGGCAAGCCCGGCACTCGTCTCGTTCATGCCGAGGCAAACGGCCTGCGCAATCGCAGAACCCCCTTCGCCACCGTCCGCATGCACCCCACTCTGGCCCGCCGCAAGGGCCCCGAGAACCGTTTCCTGGCAGTGATCGATGCCTTCAAGGGCCCCGCCAATTCCACTGGCAAGGTGCGTCAGCTCAAGACCCAGGCCGTCGCAGGTTGGGCCGAGGCAGTCGAGATCACAACCAATGACCGTACCGATGTGGTCGTCTTCGCGTCCCCCGAGGCGGCCAAGTCCGGCGTCGAGTTGCCCGATCATCCCGGCGTCGTGTTCCACGCCCGCCTGGGATTCGCCAGTCTGCGGGCGGGAGCCGTGGACAAGCTCTGGCTCCTTGGCGGCACCCGGGCTGTGGCCGGGGAACTGAGTCTCGTGTGTCCCCCCAGCGTGACCTGCAGAGTGGTCAAAGCAAAGGACGCCGAGATGGTGATCGATGCCGCTCTGCCCGAGGGATTGCGCGCTGGAGACCAGCACCTGTTCATTGCTGGGCGCTCCAACGGCAGCTACCGGTTGGCCGGGGCCGAGGGGCCGAAGTTGCTGCTCGCCGACGAACCGATCCTCGACGTCGCCGCCGGCGACACCGGCACCATCGTTCCCTGGGCCGGGATCTTCCGTGTGGCCCCCCATGCCTTCCGAATGGTAGGCGACATCCGCGCGGCCAACCTGCCACCTGTCCCTGGCCGCAAGCCGTATGTACGTGCGGCTGGCGGCGCGTGGCAAACCGCCCCCGGGGCCCTCGATTCCCGCAGTCTGGCGGCCCGGGATGTGGTGGTTGCCTTCGCCGATTCGGACCTCGCCGCCGACACCAAGGCGCCGGTCATTGTCGCCGTTCACGATGGCTCGGGGGCACCGGCTGCCAAGGACGAACTGGGCTACCGTCACGATCTGCGTCAGCTGGTGTTCACCGTTCGTGACGATGTCCCGATCCGTCCCGAATTGGCGCGAGTCACGCTGGTTGGGGAGCACAACGGCGGCCTCCCGGTCACAGTCGCCCAGAACGACAAGGGCGGCATCGTCTGCACCTTCCCGGAGCGGTTGCCCGAGGACTCCTTTGCCGTCGCCTTCGACATGGGCGACATGGCGATGAACCAGACCAGCCAGACCGTGACCTTCAACACCGTCGGCCATGTGCTGCACTTCCGGGACATGGACGTGGTCGGCTCCAACGGCGGGGACACGAAGTACTTCAGCAGCCTGGACACCAAGTTCTACCGGGGCAAGAAGCCAGGCGACTGGGTGGAGTTCGCCTTCACCGTGCCCACGACCGGCACCTACCAGGTGCGTCTGACCCACACCAAGTTCAACTCGTACGCCATCGCGCGCGCCAGCCTGGACGGCACCCCGAGTGGCGAGCCCTTTGACCTCTATGGCAAGGAACTCGCAGGTGGTGCCGGC
>JABGQJ010001090.1 GCA_018648945.1 Victivallales bacterium | reverse complement strand
CAAGGACAGTGGAGCCTACATCGCCTACTCCCGCAACAATGTGTTCGCCGACCGCGTGGGAGGCGCCGGCGGTATCGGCGGCGATGTGACCAATATCTCCAACAATCCGCGCAACGACTTCGATCATGATCTGACCAGCCGCAACAAAGTCAGACTAGCGACGGGTGGGGAGGAACATGCCGTGACTGAGGCGCCCGTGTTCCTCGATCCCGAGAGGGGAGACTTCCGTTTCGCCAAGGGGTCGGCCGGTCTGGATCAGGCGGTCCCCTTGCCCGGCTTCAACGACCGCTACGCGGGCAAAGGCCCGGACATGGGAGCGCTCGAGGCTGGCACGCCGGACTCGGCCTGCTTCCCCCCACGCCCGGGCGGCATGACGGCCCTTCCCTGCCGGACCCAGCTCCGCCATGTCGCAGGCAAGACAACCCGGCAGGTGATTGCGCTCCGGGCTCCCCGAGCCCTCGGCACCCGCTGGACCGCGACCACCAACGCGCCCTGGCTGCGTTGCGAGCCCGCCTCCGGCAGTACCGCCGATATCGTGCAGGGGGTCCGCGTGGGGCCAGTTGCCAGTCTTCAGGAACAACGCTTCCATCGCGGTGCGGTCACCTTTCGCACCGACCAGGGCTACACGCGGACCGTGCTGGTGGATGCCAGAGTCTGTCCGGAAAACGAGGTGACCGTGGTTGTCGAGGCCGAGAGCGCCGCCATTGGCGGGGCCTTCCAGAAGGTGGCCGACTCCACCGCGTCGAAGGGCTTCTTCATCCACGCTCCCGGGGCAAGCGAGCAGGCTGAAGGCGTCGGGCACAGGCAGAGCCAGCCCGGCACACTCACCTTCACCTTCGAGATCCCCGAGGATGGCGTCTACTACCTCATGGGCCGCTGCATGATCCTTGGACCGAGGGCATTCGCCGCAGATCATGACTCTTTCTACTTCGCCATCGACAGCGGTGACAAGATCTGCTGGGATCTCTGGACCCTGCCCCGCGACCGGTGGGCCTGGATCCAGGCCCGCGCGCGGACCAAGGCGTACAGCCCCAACCCCCTGTCGCTCAAGGCCGGCACACACACCCTCGTCATCCACTCGCGCGAGCCCCTTACCCGAATCGACCGCGTGGCGATCACCAATGATCCCCACGGCCCCCCTCCGCGCGACTGATCCCATGCCCCAGCTCCGGAGAGTGGAACGGTCAGCAACGGCGAGGTGGGACTGGCTCCTTCGCAGATCGGGTTCTTGAGGTCTTTCTTGCCCACGTGTGGCTTTGGGCAGTGGGAACAGAGGCCCCCACTGCCGAGAGCTTCCCGTCGATCCGCTGGCGAAGACAACGAAGCTGCTCAGAAGCGCTGCCTTGCTGTTCTGTCCGGCTCTGGGCCTTGCCGTCACTGGCGTCGCGGCCCTCAGGCTCGTTGGCCCAGAGGAGACAGCTCGCCAGCTTGCTGCCGCCACGTCACCGTAGGAGGAGAAGGAGGTGGCTGGACTGACCAAACTCCTGAAGGGGGAGAATCTGCACGTGTCCAGCAAGGTCGCTCTCATGTTGGGGCGTCTCGGGGCGGAAGAGGCCCTGCCGATTTTCCGCTAGATGGACAGGCAACACTCAAGGCACGCGTGTGCCGAGTCCGGCGAGTTCGGGGTGGCAGTCATCCTGATTGAGAACAAGACGGACGAGGCAGACGAGAGCTGATACGCACTCACCGCCCCGGCCTTCGCCGAGGCCAGTGCACCTGCATGTCCGCACCACACCCACGCCAGCAACCACCACACCACGGTCGGTCAGGCAGTCGCCGTGTGCCACGTTCTCCTGCGCTTCCTGCCCGCATGGGTGTTCCGCTCGTCGACGACCACTTCGCGCAATTGAGATCTCTACATCCCCGGCCTCGCGGCCCCCGGAGATGGGTCGCGATCCGGTCGTGGGTGCAGCGGGCGAGGTGAAGCACTGGTCAGCCAGGCCAGCGGCGAGTGCGGAAGCAGCGCGGACGGATCGACGGTATAGTCGCGAGTGTCAGACCAATCCCGAGCAGGGGATGCAGCCCGACCTGGAGTTGCCTTAGGTTATGCGTCCATGCGATCCATGCCACCGCCCCCAGGAAACACCACCCATCGTGAAACAGATTTACCCGCTTCTCGGCTTCCTCTTCGTGCCCTTCGGTCTGCTGCTGGCGCAGGACACGGATCTGGTGCGCAACGGTGACTTCGCCGACGTTGCTGCACAGCAGCAGCCTGCGCATTGGCGCGTGGGGACGACGGTGAAGCAGAGGGTGGCGGTCGTTCCCGACAAGGGACCAAAG